>JBLHOI010000221.1:0-4231 GCA_047621375.1 Glaciecola sp. | reverse complement strand
TTATCCGATAGTGAAGCTGCCGCATTACCTTTAACTGCTATTACTGCTTGGGAATTATTGTTTGAGCGTTTGGAAATAAAGCAACAGAATCCGACCTCAAAAGAACAGTCAAGTGACGTCATTCTTATTGTAGGTGCGGCAGGTGGTGTAGGCTCAATTTTAGTTCAATTAGCTAAGGTATTAACTGGCGCAACAGTTATCGCTACCGCTTCTCGTGAAAGTTCAATTAAGTGGGTGAAGAAATTGGGTGCTGATTATGTCATTGACCATAGCAAACCATTACTAGCACAAATTGAACAACTAAATATTGGACAAGTAAGCCATGTTGCTAGTTTAACTCACACAGACTCATATCTAGATAGTTACGTTGACCTTTTAGCGCCGATGGGTAAAATTGCCTTAATTGATGATCCAAAATCCCTCGATATCAGCAAGCTTAAACTTAAAAGTTTGTCATTACACTGGGAATTTATGTTTACCCGTTCTATGTTTAAAACTACAGATATGAGCGAACAACATCATTTACTGAATAAAATTTCTGATTTGATTGACCAAGGTTATATTCAAACCACGATGGGTAAAAACTTGGGAACAATTAACGCCACAAATTTAAAAGCTGCACATGAAGAGCTTGAATCAGGAAAATCAATCGGAAAAATTGTTTTAGAAGGTTTTTAAAAGCAAGATTTATACGGTAAAGAACTCGTTAATAACGCCAATTCATTTGGAGAACATGGTTAGCGACGGGTGCTATTCAGTTTTATCTTTAAAATCGCATAGGTCTTCGACAATACAAGAGCCACATCTAGGTTTACGAGCAATACAAGTATATCTGCCGTGGAGAATCAACCAATGATGTAAGTCATACATAAACTCAATTTTGTTAGGTGTGTTTTTGACAATATTCTGTTCGGTCTGTTCAACAGACTTACCCTTTGCATATCCGGTGCGATTGGCAACGCGCTGTATGTGAGTATCAACAGCAATAAAGTATCTACCTTCATTGTCCTTCAGCCGACCAAACGCTGTATTCAAAACCACGTTAGCTGTTTTTCTGCCAACGCCTGGCAATGCTTCCAGTGCTTCTCTATCCTCAGGCACCGTTGAGTCATGTGTTTCTGCCAAAATACGACAAGTCTCAATGACATGTTTTGCTTTTGAATTAAACAAACCAATCGTTTTTATATATTCCTTTAACCCGTCAACACCGAGTGCATAGATTGCTTTAGGCGTATTAGCGATAGGATAAAGCTTATCTGTTGCTTTGTTGACGCTGACGTCTGTTGCCTGTGCTGACAGTATCACCGCAATCAGCAACTCAAAAGGACTTGAAAAGTTCAGCTCAGTTGTGGGGTTAGGATTATTAGCACGCCATCGAGAGAGCATCTCATATCGTTTTTCTTTGTTCATATATCCGTCCCTGTAACCCGAGCGCGCTGAACAACTCTAGCTTGCTTGGCGCTTTCAGAACGTCTCTCTATAAGCTGGTCTATCATATTTTTTACTGCGATCAACAAACCCATCCCTAAAAATGCACCAGGAGGTAATATTGCTAATAAAAACGGGCTCTCTGTTGTAAATATCACAATAGTGAGATCTTTTGCCCAATCACCCAACAGTAAATCGGCACCTACAAGTAAGGTTCCATAACCGAGTAATTCGCGCATTGCACCGAGGACGACTAAAATAAGTGTGAAGCCAAGTCCCATCATTAGCCCATCAAAAGCGGCAAGTGGAACAGGATTTTTCGAAGCATAGGCTTCTGCTCGTCCGATAATGGCGCAGTTAGTTACAATTAGGGGAATAAATATACCTAGCGCTTGATACAATTCGAATGTAAATGCGTTCATCAACAGCTGTACAATAGTGACGAAGGCAGCGATGATCATAACAAATATTGGGATCCGAATTTCATTAGGCACAAAATTGCGCACTAGCGAGACGGTGATGTTCGATCCTAGTAAGACTAGCGTGGTTGCAATACCCAAGCCCAGACCGTTAATAACAGTAGCTGTTACCGCTAACAAAGGACAAAGCCCCAGCAATTGAACTAGAGCAGGATTATTTTTCCAAATTCCTTGAATACTTAGGTTTTTATATTCATTCATTAGCTAGTGCCTCACTTTCGGAAGAACTATCGGCAATAGAATTAGCACAATTGCTTGGAGTATTAAAAATCATATCGCGATTTGCATTGTAGTAAATTAATGTATTCTTTACGGCTTGAACCACAGCCCGTGGCGTAATTGTTGCACCGGTGAATTGATCAAATTGGCCGCCATCTTTTTTGACTTGCCAACGGTTATCGCCTTCACCACTGAAAGGTACATTTGCAAAAGACAATATCCAGTCGCTAACGCGCAAATCGACCTTGTCACCTAAGCCAGGTGTTTCTTTATGCCAAACTACCCGGGCACCAAGTGATGTTCCATCAAAACTGACTGCAACAACCATCTTCATTTCACCACTGTAACCATTTGGTGCGCTAGTTTCGATGACCGCGGCGACATTAGTCTCGTTCATGCGCGCTCTGAAAATACGCTTATCTTGATTTGAACCTAAACTCTCTGGTGCATTGGCCAATATACAATCCAAGTGCAGCTCATTCGTATGTGCTTGCTCAGGGACTAATTCATTTAAAATTGATAGTAGCTGTTTCTCTTGTTCAAATTGAATTCGCTCTTCTGTGCCTGCAAAGGTAAGCGCGATGAGGCTGGTTGTTACTAATGCGAAGCCAGCTAAAATAGCCCCATTTTTGCCCATGTAATTCATTATCATGAGTTTTTACTCGCTTTTTTCTTATGCCCATAAGTTCTAGGTTGCGTATAATAATCGATCAGTGGGACTGCCATATTCATTATTAAAACGGCAAAAGCGATCGCGTCTGGATAACCGCCCCAGTTCCGAATAATAATTACCCATAAGCCAATGGCGGCGCCAAAAATTAGACGGCCTTTTACTGTTGTGGAAGCCGATACAGGATCTGTTGCAATGAAAAATGCACCAATTATCAAACTTCCATTCAACAGGTGGAAAAGTGGTGACGCGTATTGGTCACCATCAATCAAAAATAAAAGTAGGCTCAATAATGCTGCTGATGCCAACATACTGCCCGGAATATGCCAATTGATGACCTTATTTTTGATTAACAATAAGCCACCTAATAAATAGGCTATGGATACCCATAACCAGCCTTTTCCATATGCTCCATCAAAAATAATGTCCGTTGTAGCTTCAGTAACTGTGTAGCCTTGTAATAGGGCTGTCTTTACTTTATCCAGCGGCGTGGCCATCGTGGTGCCATCCACTCCGACTTTTAATTGTTCAACATTAAAGCCGGTGCTTGTGAAGCCTGTGAAAACAGTATGAATTGCGTCCCATAAAGTATGCGATTGTTCTGCAATCGACAAAGGAGGCAACCATGATGTCATTTGCATTGGAAATGAAATCAAGAGCATGACATAAGCAGCCATAGCAGGGTTAAACATATTGTAACCCAAACCACCATATAATTGTTTTACAATAGCTATAGCAAAAAATGTTCCGATTACAATTACCCACCAGGGAGCCAAGGGAGGAATAGATATGGCTAAAAGCAATGCGGCTAAAACAGCGCTATAGTCTTTAAGCACGCGTTCGGTTTTTTTCTCGCGTAGCTCCATTATAATGCCTTCGGTCACTAAAGCCGTTATAATTGCCAACACAATTTGAATTAGAATACCAAATCCAAAAAACCATACATTAGCTAAGATCCCCGGAATAGTCGCATAACAAACAATGCGCATTACTTGACCTATATCACGTCGATTATGGTGGTGCGGTGAGCTAGATAAACTCAACATTGTCATAATTCTTTATTCTCTTTTTTTGCTTTATCAGCAGCTGTTTTTTTCGCTTTTGCTTTTGCGACAGCGGCAGCTACGCGCTTTTTCTTGGCTGCAATGGCATCCTCATCTATGCCATCTTGCGGGGATGAATCGTTTTTTACGGTTTCAGATGGGGCAACTTTCGTCGCAACTTCATCGAATGACATTAATTTGGATTGTGGAAACGCAGATGAGTCTGATAATGCCAGTGTGATTTCTTTATTTTTTATGTTTTCTGCGCTCTGTGCATTATCTGCTTCCTTTGCAAATGCTTCTTTCTTTGCTTTCGCTCTCGCCAATGCAGCTGCAATTTTATCCTTAGCGGCGCCGCCGTCTTTATTCATGGAGGCTTTGCGTGCTTCAGC
>JBLHOI010000220.1:0-4256 GCA_047621375.1 Glaciecola sp. | reverse complement strand
ACCATTTTGAGCATAAATAGTCACTGTAGTGCGAGTAATTTCAGCAACGTCACCTTCTTCTAAAAAGATGAAACGACGCGTTACTGGTAACAGTGCCATTTGGTCAGACGCGATGAAGTTTTCACCTATGCCCAAACCAATAACTAATGGACTACCTGAACGTGCAACTATCAAACGGTTTGAGTCTTCTTTATCCATGATAACTGTGCCGTAAGCACCGTGAAACTGTTTTACTGAATCCTGCACAGCCAACAATAAGTCTTTGCCTTTTTTCACTTCTTCATGAACCGTGTGTGCAATGGTTTCGGTATCAGTGTCGGAACCAAAAACATAACCTTTAGCTTGTAAATCGCGTCTCAATGTTTCGTAATTCTCAATAATACCATTGTGTACAACGGCAATTCTCTCGTTAGAAAGATGTGGATGAGCATTTTTTTGCTTTACGCCACCATGCGTTGCCCAACGAGTATGTGCGATGCCTGTAGCGCCCTTAATTGGATTCTCAGCAATGGCGTCACTTAACGCTTTTACCTTTCCTATTTGACGCTCATGCTGCAAATTTCCTTCGCCGTCAAGCAAAGCCACTCCTGCCGAATCATAGCCACGGTATTCCAGTCGGCGTAAGCCTTCTAACAAGATTTCTACGACGTTACGTTCAGCTATCGCGCCTACAATTCCACACATATTGGTATCCTAATCTGTCTTTGCATTGTTCTTTAATTACGCTTCAAGCACTTATATGTACCTGTAATGTAATCTTAAGAATTACTGATTTTAATAAAATTATTTAACGAGTAAAAGAGGCGCACATCACTGTCACACCTTGTTTTTCAATTTGTCGCTTAGCGTCTTTATCAAGGCCATCATCGGTAACCAAGATAGATATTTGCGACCATGGCAATTCCACATTGGGTATTTTTCTTTCTAACTTTTCTGACTCGGCCATCACAATCACTTGTTTTGACACCTCTGACATTGTTCGGCTAAGCGAAGTTAATTCATTGAAAGTAGTTGAACCACGCTCGATATCAAGCCCTGCTGCGCCTAAAAATGCCTGGTCAAAATTATAGGCTCTTAACATATTTTCTGCCATTTGGCCTTGAAAGGAATGTGATTGAGCATCCCAAGTGCCACCAGTCATCAATACCTTAGGTTCGTTTTCACCTTCTAATAGGGTGTTGGCCACATGCAGAGAGTTGGTCATAACCACTAAACCTAGCTTTTTGGGTAAATGAGGCAGTAGTGCAGACGTTGTGCTGCCACCATCAATAATAATGCGATTATGGTCTTGGATGAGCGTTGCCGCTAATGCTGAAATAGCTAACTTTCGACTTGAAACTTTTTCAGACGAAAGTTCAGATGATTCTTTGGGAAGTAAAACGGCGCCACCGAACCTTCGTAATAACAACCCGTTATTTTCAAGTTCAGCAAGGTCTTTACGAATAGTGACCTCTGATGTTGAGAATGCTTTAGCTAACGCATCTACAGCGACCTCACCGCGTTCGTTCAGTGTTTCAATGATGCCTCTGCGGCGTTGCTGAGTGTTTCGTTTTTGCAAAGTCGAAAGCTCTAAATTTCAAATCGAAACTTATTATATGGAATAAATTTCGATTTGCAAGCTTTCGCTTATTTAACAGGCGATATCACTTCTTCTTTGGACGTTCCCAGCCAGCAATAATACGTTGCTTTCCTCTCGCAATAGCAAGTTCTCGAGCATTTACGTTTTTTGTGACTACCGAGCCGGCACCTATTGTCGCGTTTTCACCTATACTGACAGGGGCGACGAGAGAGCTATTACTGCCTACAAAAACACCGTCGCCAATGATGGTTTTAAATTTATTAACACCATCGTAGTTACAGGTTATTGTGCCTGCGCCTACATTCACACCCTTTCCAATTTCTGCATCGCCAATGTAGGTTAAATGATTCACTTTTGAACCTTCACCAATAACAGATTTTTTCACTTCACAGAAATTACCTACCTTGGCAGCATCGTGCAGATCAGCGCCTGGACGAAGCCTTGCATAAGGACCTACATTACAATTTTGTCCAACAACAGCGTCCTCAACTAACGAAAACGCTTCAATGTGAGTACCATCACCAATCTTACAGTTTTTGAATACGCAGTTAGGACCAATAACCACATTGTCACCAATTTCAACTTTGCCTTCAAAAATAGCATTGATGTCGATACTGACGTCTTGTCCAACCGTTAATTTACCTCGAACATCAATGCGACGCGGATCAGCTAAACTAACGCCTGCTGTCATCAGCGCTTCAGCATTACGAAATTGATAGGCGGATTCCAGAGATGACAATTGAACACGATTATTTACGCCCTCAACTTCACGCTCCCAAACAGGGTGCGCTGCACGGATAGATTTGCCTTCTTTGGCCGCCATTTCTATAACATCGGTTAAGTAATACTCGCCTTGCGCATTGTCGTTAGACAAGTTACCCAACCATCGCTTTAGGTCTTTGCCCGACATCAACATCATCCCTGTATTTATTTCGGTAATTTTGCGCTGTGCATCACTTGCATCTTTATGTTCAACAATAGCGGTAATATTGTCGCCTTCGCGGATAATCCGGCCCATTCCGGTTGGATCGTCGAGATGAACAGTTAGCAGTGCCAAATCGGCATGTGCTTTAGCGTCAACTAAGCGTTGGAGTGTTGCGCTGCTGATAAGCGGCGCATCGCCTACTAGGATCATGACATCTTGGTCATCTTGAATGTGTGCAGCTGCTTGCTGGACCGCATGGCCAGTACCTAGTTGTTCGGCTTGTAAACACCAATTCACGTTATGGTGACCGAGCGCTTTTTCGAGTAAATCCGCGCCATGGCCATAGACAAGGTTGATATTGCCGCAATCCAGTTCTTTTGCTGCCTCGATAATATGCTCGACCATTGGTTTGCCAGCAAGAGGATGCAACACTTTAGGTAACGACGACTTCATTCTTGTTCCTTTGCCTGCGGCAAGGATAATAACGCTTAATGACATAGATAATTCCTTTCTAATTAGGCCAATAGTGTAACTAACTGCCTCCCCCTTGTCAGCAGACTTTGGGGGACTATTTAAGCTCCCATATATCACAAAATATAGAGGGTTAACTGATACTAATTTAATGGATACTTTTGATACCGTTTATCAAAGCGCAAAAGCGGAATATAGTCCTGACTTTATATTTATGGCGTCAGCTTGCTGACGTTATGCGGTCTTCGGGCATTACATGAAGCGTTAGCGCAGCAAACTTTTCTATTGTAAAAAATAAATTGTTTGAATTACTATATGATTTTTGAAGCACGCTATACGCTTTTTTTTATGCGCAATCGCTTCAGAATTCCTGTCGTAATCATCACTCCAATAATAATTAAACTGCCACCAACCATGGCATACGTTGAAAGCACTTCGCCCAACACAATCATGCCCCACAAAATACCAAACATGGGAACTAAGTAACCCACAGTCATCGCTTGTGACGCGCCTATTTTCGCAATAAGGTCAAAGTACATAATGTAGGCAACGCCTGTGCAAACAACAGCCAGTATTAAAGCCGCACCCCAGGTGCCTGCATCGGGATTAACTTCAGGCCACGTGAATAAAGCGAAGGGGAAAAGTAATAGCGCTGCGAACACCTGACTTCCTGCAGCTATCGCAAAAGGCTTTACACCACTTAACTGTTTTTTCATAAAGCAGGCCGCAATGCCGTAACAACAAGTTGCGCCTAGCGCAGTTAACACCGGCAACAACGTAACTGGGCTGGCAGAGTGGGTGTCTTGACTAATAACCACAACGCCTAAAAAGCCAAGAAAAGTACCGATAACACCATGTACGCCAATGCGATCCTGCAAATAAAAGTAAGCTATAACGGCTCCAAACATCGGCGCAGTTGCATTTAATATTGACGTTAATCCAGCATCTAAATGCAGGCTGCTATAGGAAAATAAGCAAAATGGAATAGCTGTATTGATAGCTCCAACAAAGAGTAGCTTTAACCAATTTCTAGATAAATCAGCCCATTGGCGAGTAAAATAAACCACCGGCAACAGAAACAATGCCGCTAACGCTGCGCGCACTTCAACCAGTGCAAATACGCCGAAAGAAGACACCGTAGACTTCATTAGCATAAATGAGGCTCCCCAAATTGCGCCTAAAACCAGTAATTCAATTAAGTGAGAAGTTTTCAATATATACCTTTTATTTCAATGACTTTGATTCAAGTGCAAGTAAATAACTTTTACGCGCTAATCCACT
>JBLHOI010000219.1:0-4262 GCA_047621375.1 Glaciecola sp. | reverse complement strand
GATTTGGCTGATGAAATAAGTAAAGTCACTCCTGTTCGCTTAAGTAATGTCACGAAAGCTGCACGTGGCTACCAATTAATGAATGGTACTGTTCTGGACTCATTAGAGCTTCCAATGTTTTTAGAATTAGGCGCCGAAGACACAACAGAAGATGGTCTATGTAAGGCTATTGAATGTGCGTTGTCGCATTGGCAGCATCATGAGTATGTTTATTTACAGTCAGGTTATACCAATGCGTTGAAGGAAATAGCACAAAGCGTTCGGTTGTTGCTGCAATGTGTGTCTTTGTACTCGCCGGTGCTGCAATGTCAGGAATTACTTAATTTGCACAAGCAACTTCTTGTTTTGTCGGAGCAATGGTCTTGGCAAGATGATTTACGATGCATTCGTAAATTGCGTTCCAATAAAGGTCCGTTTAGTCGCAGGATACCAAAGCATCAAACATTGATGAGTTACCTCAATGGTCGCCGCGAAGGTTTATTAACAGTGCAATCTCCAGAGCAATTATTAGTTTCCATGGAAAGTAGTCAAGTGCAACTCGGAGCATCAAGATTACTCATCGAAAAGCCATGGCGAGCGCAAGGGACAGGATATCAAATTCCGGTGTCAAAACATGCCAAGGGTTGGCTGACAGAAGGTTGGCAGACCGTGATGCAACGCCTTCCACCAAAAGCCGAGATGGATTACACCAAATACATTGCTCTTGAGATGCTGTTGCGCCAAACCCTAGTTAATGGCTTCTTACTCGCTGAATTGTTTGCCGAGAATAGAGGTAAATTTAGAGCACCTTGGTTGGATTTAGTTAAAGGCATAGATGAGGTCAAAGCGCTTTTGTTTTTGCGCAATGTTCTGAAGGAGGTTTATATTGAAGATGCTGAAGACCTCAACGATTGGATTGATGACAAGTTAAGTAGCGTTATAAAGGTGATGGAAATGAGCCGCAAAGTAGCCATGAACGCTGAGGTTTATTGGTAATATCATATTCTAGTATTTAATTTCGATATTATTCTTGAATTACGCTTAATCCACAATAATTTCGATCCCAATAGCTGAGGAGACTGTAACTATTGAGCTAGTACCGTGTTTGTTACTTAAATAAAGGGGGTACTGGACGCTTATTTGGCTTTAAGGGAATAATAGCTCTCCGTCGTAATCAATTAAATTAGTTAATCGATTTATTTGATTACGCAAATCGATTTTATTCAATTTATTTATTTACGAAAAACGCTTATATTCGTGTTCAGCAAAACGATGAACGTCTTATTCGAATTATTAATTAAGCATTCTTTAAACATATTTTAAAAGGAACCAAACAATGACTATGATAAACAAATCAATTCCAGAATTTTCGGTAGAAGCTTTTCACGATGGTAAGTTTAAAACTATCACTAACGAAGATGTAAAAGGGAAATGGTCTATCTTTGTATTCTATCCAGCGGATTTCACATTCGTATGCCCAACAGAATTAGAAGACATGGCTAAAAAGCATGACGAATTATTAGCACTTGGTGTTGAAGTTTATTCTGTATCAACTGACTCGCATTTTGTGCACAAAGCATGGCATGACACAAGTGAAGCTATTGGCAAAATTAAGTACCCAATGCTTGCTGACTCAACTGGCTCGATGACTCGTGCTTTTGACATCATGATCGAAGAAGACGGTCGCGCTTTACGTGGTACTTTCTTAGCTAACCCAGATGGCATCATTAAAGTTGAAGAAGTTCATGACTTAGGTATCGGTCGTTCGGCAGCTGACATGCTTCGTAAAGTCAAAGCCGCTCAGTATGTTGCAAATAACGACGGTGAAGTTTGCCCTGCAGCTTGGGAAGAAGGTCAAGCGACATTAACGCCGAGCCTTGATCTTGTTGGTAAGATCTAAGCGTAGTTAGAAAAAATGCTTGGGGGGCACTCGCTCCCCAATATTCAAGCTGCGTTATGAGTAACACAAAAGACGCGAAAATTATAATGACTGCTTTTAGAGATATCGACATGCTTAAGAGCGAACTATTAAAAACAAGAATTTGAAAGCCGAGGCTTTCACCCTTTATTTATTCTAACTATCAATCAGAAAAAGATAGGGTTCATTAACCGAGCTGTTTTTAGTGCAGCCAATTTTTGATGACTTATCCAATAAGTAAACGGTGAAGCCCTTTGCTACAACCCATTTACAGTGAAAGGAAAAAACAATGTTAACTCCCGATATATTAAAAGCCTTAGCGCAATACGCGAAAGATATGCAACACAACGTCACTTTAGTACTGCAGACTGGCGAACATACAAAACGAGCAGAACTCAAAGAAATGCTTAGCCAATTTGCGTCCATATCAGACAAAATAACGCTTGAAGAGCGAGATGACTCAACGCGTTTTCGCAGCGCCGTGAGCTTTGGTTTAGAAGTTAACAACAAGCCAAGCGGCATCACCTTTTCTGGTGTTCCAGGCGGACATGAGTTTAATTCGTTTGTTTTAGCGGTATTACAAGCAGGTGGTGTAAAACTGAAGCTTGACGAAAGTGTGCAAAACATGATCAAGAAAGTGGTCAATCCACTTAAGTTTCAGGTTTACATTAGCTTAAGTTGCCATGCATGCCCAGACGTTGTCCAGGCAATGAATCAATTTGCTTTGCTGAATGACAATATCGAATCTGAAATGATAGATGGTAGTGTGTATCCAGATTTGGTCGAGCAAAATGGTATCCAAGGCGTACCCACTGTCTTTATGAACGGCAAAGTGTTTGCAACTGGTCAAATAGATACCGCAAAACTGATCGATAAGTTGACGCAATCTCAACCAGAAATGTTGCAAGCAAACGATAATATTGAGCAGCTTCCGCTGCAAGACGTAACCGTCATTGGCGGAGGTCCAGCAGGTGTGGCCGCTGCTATTTATTCGGCGCGTAAAGGCTTAAAAGTCACCATAATTGCCGATCGTTTTGGCGGTCAAGTGAAAGACACTATGGGTATTGAAAACTTGATTTCCGTCTCGAAAACAACGGGCCCTCAGCTAACAACGTCATTGATGGAACATTTGAATGATTATGAAGTCACAATCCGTGAGCACTTCCGTGTTGATAAAATTGAAAAAGGTGACATCAAGAAGCTGACATTAACGTCGGGTGAAGTGATTGATACAAAAACCATTATTATTGCTACTGGTGCCAACTGGAGAGAGCTAGGTGTGCCGGGTGAAAAAGAGAATATCGGTAACGGTGTTGCCTATTGCCCGCATTGCGATGGTCCTTTCTACAAGGGTAAAGATGTCGCGGTTATTGGCGGTGGTAACTCGGGTGTTGAAGCAGCACTGGATTTATCTGGTATCGTAAAATCAGTGACCGTGTTTGAGTTCATGCCAGAATTAAAAGCAGACCAAGTGTTAATTGATCAAGTAAATGCTAGAGACAACATCAAGATCATTAAAAATGCGGCAACTAAAGAAATTCATGCAAAAGATGGTAAGGTCAACGCAATTGAATATATTGACCGTGCGACCAACGAAGCTCACATGCAAACCTTGCAAGGTGTGTTTGTGCAAATCGGTTTAGTGCCTAACAGTTCAGTACTGAAAGGTGTTGTTGATTTAACTAAACATGGCGAAGTGATTATTAATGAAAAGAGCCAAACCAGCGAAGCCGGTATTTATGCTTGTGGTGATGTTACAACCGTACCTTATAAGCAGATCGTGATTGCAATGGGTGAAGGTGCGAAAGCGTCGTTAGCTGCTTATGATTACATTTTAATGAGTAAGCCGATTAAGAAAGTGGAGTCTGTGGCCGCTTAGTAACCAAGCTGAGTTAGTTAACTAACTAAATTGAAAGGGCACTTTTAGTGATAAAAGCGCCCTTTTTTTCTAAAAATTATCCAGATAATTATCTGGAATGCTATCTATTTTTGCAACACCAGACGCGATTGCTGCTTTTGCAACTGCTGTTGCGATGCGCTTGCAAAGTCTAAAGTCCATTGGCTTAGGAATAATATAATGTTTACCGAAGGTGAGTGACTTCGATTGACTAGCAATCAATACCTTCTCAGGCACAGGTTCTTTCGAAATACTTCTCAATGCTTCAACTGCTGCTACTTTCATTTCATCATTTATTACTGATGCTCTCACATCCAAAGCGCCTCTAAAAATAAATGGGAAACAAAGCACATTGTTAACCTGATTTGGATAATCAGAACGTCCGGTCGCCATAATTAAATCATCGCGCACAGCATGTGCTAACTCAGGTTTAATTTCAGGGTCAGGGTTCGAACAAGCAAATACAAT
>JBLHOI010000218.1:0-4282 GCA_047621375.1 Glaciecola sp. | reverse complement strand
AAAATTTGAAACAGAGGCTGAGATGGAATTTCGTCCAATCAACAAAGCTTATCTTAATTTTCCATATTGCGAAGGTGCAGAAGAAGAAGCAAGATTAGTAGCCTGGAAAAATGGTTGCACTGGGGTGCCGATTGTTGATGCGTGTATGCGAGCTGTCGTAAAAACAGGGTATATTAATTTTAGAATGAGAGCGATGGTTGTTAGCTTTCTTTGCCATCATTTAAATGTCGATTGGCGCAAGGGAGCTAGCTTTTTAGCTGCGCAATTTTTGGATTTCGAGCCAGGGATCCATTATCCACAATTTCAAATGCAAGCCGGTGTAACCGGCATCAATACCCTGCGCATTTATAATCCAGTAAAACAGTCTATTGATAAAGACGTAGAAGGCCTTTTCATTAAAAAATGGTTGCCCCAACTCGCAGCGTTACCAAATCCATTGGTCCACCAACCTTGGGTAATGACATCTATGGAAGAGGCAATGTATGAATTCAACTGCGAGAAAAATTATTATAGCCCTATTGTTGATGTTGAAAAAGCGGCACGTGAAGCTCGAGATAGAATGTGGTCCTACAGAGACTCGTCGGCAGTTAAGAAAGAGGCTTCTAGAATATTGAGAATTCATACAACCTAAACAGGCTGACAGGTCAACTAGTCCTTTTGTTCATCGTTTTTTTCAATGTCATTACTCTTCGCTTGTTTGGCTTGTTTTGCAATAAGCGCTCTCTTCTGTTGGTCCTGTTCTGTTAACCATTGATTTAACAGTCTAATTTGACCATTTTTATAGGCTGCGAAAGTTATGCGTAACGCATTAGACAACACATCGCTATCCGTCCAGCCAGTTTTAGCTACTATCTCTTTATAGTTTTCCATCGCTGCCGACGTGACGTAACCTCTTACCATCTTTTTGCCTAGAGATTTTTGTTTTTCACGAAAACGTTTTTGTTTTTCTGCGTTTGCTGACTTTTTTGGATTCTTCATTTGTCTTATTTTGGTTTAAAAACATTCAGTTTGTCCAGTGTACTGCAAAAAAAGGACTTTTTTTCGAATAATTTACTGTTCGGAGTTGTTTAGATTACAAGTGTTCGCTAAATTACACGCTACTTTGGAAAACTAGTATTTGATATGACAAATAGAAAATCAGAATATGATAGAGATGATCTCTTAAAATGTAGCACCGGCGAAATGTTTGGACCTGGTAATAGTCAACTTCCTGCGCCTAATATGCTCATGATGGATAGAATTGTAAAGATTACCGAAGATGGTGGTGAATTTGATAAAGGCCACATCATTGCTGAGTTAGATATTACACCCGATCTGTGGTTTTTTGATTGCCATTTTCCAGGCGATCCGGTAATGCCTGGTTGTTTAGGCTTAGATGCCATGTGGCAACTGGTCGGATTTTTCCTTGGTTGGTCTGGTGGCCCAGGCAAAGGACGTGCGCTGGGTGTTGGTGAAGTTAAGTTTACTGGTCAGATACTGCCTACAGCAAAAAAAGTGACTTATGAGATAAACCTTAAACGCGTAGTTAAGCGTCGTTTATATATGGGTTTGGCGGACGGCACTGTATCAGTCGACGGTAAAGTCATTTATGTAGCGAAGGGCTTGAAAGTAGGTCTATTTCAAGATACCAGCGCATTCTAAAATAGGGTAACGTTTTTTCAATAACTGTGCATAGATTTGAGAAAGCGCCACTTGTACTGCAATATAACGAAAGAAGCCTAACAATAGTCAGGCTTCTTAGTTTTAAATTATTTAATCTAGTAGCGGCCGACTAAGCCTGCTTGCCTATCTGTGAGAGCTTCTCTCCACCCCCCCAGCCATTCCGAACGAACATCCGTTGCCTGAAACGGGCACAACTCTTTTGAACGATGCGAGATCCCTGCCTGATAACCTTTTGCATGGGCGCGTGTCAATTTATCTCTTTTTTGTCTTTTCATGTGTAGACCTCTCTTGGCTAAAGAATGCAACGGGAGGAAATAGAAGTGAAATAAAAGTTACATTTACACAGTTTCTTTCCATTGCTACGACTATACAATTAGCGTTTTGATAAAGAAACTTCAACATCTAAATTTTGACGTTTTTACAGTTTTTGGGGTAACATATTGAAAAATATTGAAATGTTTAATTGGTTTAATTTTATCTATAAAAACGCTTTTATAGACTTCTTAGTTATTAAAACAAAAAAAGCCCCTAAATACGGGGCTTTAATTATAACAAATAACAATTTACTTTTTTAAACGTCGTCTGAAAAACGCCGCAAATGCAAGTATAGTGACTAGAAACATGCCGGTACTAGCTGCTTTTCGTTCTTCAATGCCTAATTCTTCGTCAGAGCAAACTGCTGCTGCCTGACCTGTCGGATTAAGTTTTAGCGTGACAACAGCGTCTATCATGATGTCTTCCCCGTTATCATCCTTAATAGCTTCGCCTCGCTTATTTCTTGATGGCTTTTTAGTTAACGCAGATACTATAATCTCATCGTTATCATTGATTGATTTACCTTCGATTAAATCAAAGGGGCTGTCACAACGTATTAATGTATTCAAGTTAGTAAATGTGTCAGCTTCAATATCGTAAATAAAGGCAGCTGTTTTTCTACTTACAGCATTGGTTGCCTCAACATCTGCAGATCCAACGACTAGATTGTTATTATTTACCGCGCGTGGAATAGTGCTTGAACTGTCAAAAAAATCAGTTGGAAACGTGACGTTACTATCGTTCATATTGTAGATAAACATTTTATTACGAGCTATTCTGTTAATACTCTGACTTCTGAGCCCAACAATGTAACCCGAGTCATTAATTGCGATAGCGCTATTTGGCAATAGGTCTTCATCTTCTAAAATTTGTACCACTTCACCACTTTGCAAAAACAAAGCCGCGGCCGTTGTTACTATCGTGCCGTCAGCCGTTTTTATACTTGCAACACCGACAGAAACGCCGTTGTTATTAACATCTAATGCCTGGCTTGAGCCTTGTGAATCAGGCTCTCCGTCTTTGATTAGAGTACCGTAACTTGTTGTGTTAACGACGGTTCCTTCAACATCCAATGACCATACATGTGCTCGTTGCAGCCATAAGCCAGTTCGTCTTGTGCGATTTCCACCAGACGTAGCCAAAATAATATTTCGATTGCATGCCTCGATTGGCTGGTCGCCCCGAGTTGTCTCATCAACACAAGCTGCTTCTGCAGTCAACAGTTCACTGGAAGCGGCAATTGAACCACTACCTGCAACAACATAATTAGCATTAATACTGTTAACTTGGCTTGTTCCACCTAGGGTTGTATCAATCGGCAATAATGGGGTTACATTCTCTCCAACCTGCACAAAAGCACGACGGTCAAAGTCACTTAAAATATAGTGTATATTCAGACCATCTTCGTTTACATAATCAATCGGTCTAAATGGGCCAACTGTATTACCCACAATGTGAGTACCTGCCGCTGAATCTCTGGGTGTCGTTTCCATGGAGTGAGAAAAACCATCCAAGGCTTGAGTTTCGGTATCGAAGGCGTTGATGAATTCAAAATTATTTGCAGAACCGTCTGTTTTATACGCTTGTAGCCGTCCAATCTGCTGTGTAATGAAACTAAAGTTACTTGAACCTGAAACGGCCCTATTAACTAAAAACGTATAGTCAGCAAGATTATATTGGCCATTCATAGCTGACTCAATATCTGTTAAACCCGCAATAATCTCTGCACTCTCAAAGTCTATCGTAGATAAGTCTACCGGTGCATTATAGATATTCTCAACCACCGTTAATATTGTGCCTGTGTTATCAATCGAAACACCATATTGATTTTGGCCTAAGGTGTCTGTTGCTAACTCAGTTACTGTGTACGATGCTGCTAATATTGGGAGCGATGCGGTGCAAAGTATCACTGCTGACGCCAATCGAGTAAATTTCATTTATTATCCTGTTACTGATCGTTATTTTGTAAACTTTCTAATTCATCCCAGCGCTTGTAGGCAACTGATAATAATTGCTCAATGTCTGTTAGTTTGTCGAGAACCGGTTGCGTCACATTCGCTGCTTTCTGATAGAAATCGGAAGCGCTGACTTGCAGTTGCAAACTCTTTAGTTCATCTTCCATTTTCTCAATTTTTTTTGGTAAATCTTCGAGTTCTTTATTATCTTTGTATGATAGCTTTTTGTGGCTTCTAGTAGAAGCGCTAGTAAACGGCTTTTCCTGCGTTACATTGCTTTTAGTTTGCTTTACAACATCTCCGTTTATATTTTTTGCTGAGAGTGCTTTATCATCATACCAATTTCGCAT
>JBLHOI010000217.1:0-4326 GCA_047621375.1 Glaciecola sp. | reverse complement strand
TATTGCTTAAAGCAGAAGACGAAGCTGGATTTTTGCCAGAGACTATCAAGTCTCTAATACTCTTTGGATTGGGTGCTGGTTATCAGTTAGAAAGCTTATTTGAAAACAAAGAGCTTGAGAAACTATTCATTTGTGAGCCAAATAGAGATTTCTTCTATGCTTCTTTGTTTGCTATAGATTGGGCTAAAATACTAGAGAAAGTGGATGAGTCGGGTGCCAATTTATATATCAATATTGGTGATGATGGCACTCATTTATTTCGCGATCTATTAGCCCAGTTTTACAATATTGGCCCCTATGTTCTCAGTCAAACCTTCTTTTACCGGGGGTACTACAATGCTTCGTTAAATGCCTCAATTATGCAGTTGCGAGAGCAGCTACAGATTGTCGTTGCGATGGGCGAGTATTTTGATCACGCTTGTTATGCGATTGAGCACACCAAGGAAGCGTTGCGCAATAGTATTCCGTTTTTACGCGCAAAACCAAGCCAATATCTCAATGAACAGCAACGAGAATTGCCTATTCTCTTTGTAGGCAATGGCCCATCACTAGATTATA
Organism: Glaciecola sp.; assembly: GCA_047621375.1. Classification (GTDB taxonomy): domain Bacteria; phylum Pseudomonadota; class Gammaproteobacteria; order Enterobacterales; family Alteromonadaceae; genus Glaciecola. The sequence goes on along the minus strand of JBLHOI010000217.1, from coordinate 3,768 downwards.
GCATTGAGACTATTCGTGGATTAAAGGGCCGCGCGATTGTTGTGTCTTGCGGTACATCATTGCAAGCCTTGCATCGTAATAATATTGTTCCCGACTTTCATGCTGAAATAGAGCTAAATCGCGCAACCTATGATTGGGCTTACCGAGTAGATGATCTCGACTACCTTAAAAAAATCACGCTATTGAGTTGTAATGGCATTCATCCTGACACGTGTAATTTATACAAAAATGTAAGGTTTGCATTTAAAGAAGGGGAGTCGGCTACCGTCTCTACACTTAATGTTATCGGCGTAGAAAAGGCTGAGTCACTTGCGTTTTCCTTCCCCACGGTTAGTAATTTCGCCATAAATTTGTTTTTAAAATTGGGCTTTAATCAGTTTTATTTCTTTGGCGTTGATATGGGGTTCGTCGATAATCAAAAACATCATTCATCGCAGTCTGGTTACTATACTCCCCAGGGTAAAGAGCTTTACAAGTATACAGAAGAGAATAATACAGGGCTGCTAGTACCCGGTAATTTTCGACCTGTGGTTAGCACAAAATATGAATTTAAACTAGCCAAAACTATCATCGAGCAAGCCTTAGCAGCTCATAAGATTGATTGTTACAACACAAGTGATGGCGCTCGAATAGAAGGGGCTTCAGCGCTTAGTATCGATAATATTTTATTGATGAGTACAGAGGAACAAAAGCAAGATGTTTTGCAGAATCTTGAGTCTTGTTTCTACACATTACCTGCAGATAAGTTCATTGAGGAGTTTGAAGCCAAATATGATAGTGAGGTAGTCCTCGAAGAGATTAATCAACTGCAAGACTTGTTACAGACGACAATTAGCAATCAAGACGATGTGTTCAGTATTATTGAAAAGCAAAAGCAGTTTCTATTTAGTTCTTATCAAAAAGGCAACTCATTATTTTTCTATTACTTATACGGAACCATGAATCACGTCAATTCTGTGCTAAGTAAAGCGGCAATGCATCAGGAAATCACTATTTCGGTAGAGGTTGCCCAGCAAACTATTTCAATTTGGATTGAGACCCTCAACGACGTCAAATTGTTGTTGCAAAATACCAACGAGTTGTTTGATACCTCATCTAGTTTTCCTGTTATACGCGAGCGACTGGTGTTAAAGAAGTCAGACACCTGTCAAATATCGGTGACTGCTTTTGAACCACATTTAAGTAAATTGGTTAGCGAGTGTTTAAACACACTTTCTGCTATTTATCCTATTACTTATTCGGTTCACACGATTACGCCCAATACAGATAAGAGTGTAGTGGGCTTATCAGCGGATGAAGAGCCATCAGCTATATTTTGTGTTCAAAATAAGCAGGACTGGCAATATTTGATGCTATGTCTGGAGAAACGAGATGAACATGCTCAGGAACATAACTATGTTGGCACTGTGCTTATTTGCTTGATGGGAGAATATCAATCCACTTGGTTTGAGCAAGTCGTTACTTACCCGCATTTAGTAGTTTCCTTTCAGGTTTTACCGCAAGTGCTAGAGTTGAGTAGTGCCACAGATTACAAGCAAGGTAGGATCCCGTTTTCACCGCTATGCTTGCATCTTGAATCCGCAATTAAACATCTAAACGATATCGCGGACTACGCCATTTTCATCGAAAAGCTTGCTTTTTCAGATATTGGCTTAAAAAATGCATTCAAAACGAATGAAATAGCTGAATTTAGCCAGACTAAAAATTTAGCCGGTGTTCTAAGCGAAAGTGATACATCTAAAAAGTCATTTAGTGAAGATACCAAGAAAAGTGATGTACCGACATCTTCCCTGAAGATTTCGGTAGAGAATGAATCAGAGGCGCATAAATATATTGAACACAACATTACAGAGCGTATTTCTGCACCCGCGTTCATTGATTATAAGACGTATATTGGAATACCTCGAAACGCTCAACAGCTAACGGCTAATGCCACTGTTTGTGATTCTGCTAACTCTCGTGGTCTTAAGGTTAGTAGGCAATTTGAGGTAGTAGAATTGTTCCAAATATGGCAAACACAAAGCGTTGTGGAATCTAATATTAGTGTCTACACAAAGGCAAAGTAATAATGTTTGATAACAAAACTATATTAATAACGGGTGGAACGGGGTCTTTTGGACATCGTTATGTATCGCACATTTTAGCAAGCTACAAACCCAAGAAAGTGATCATTTACAGCCGAGACGAACTCAAGCAATATGAAATGCAGCAACTGTTTTTTGACCCTTGTATGCGTTATTTTATTGGCGATGTCCGCGATGCAAGTCGCCTTATTACTGCCATGCGAGGTGTGGATTACGTTATTCATGCAGCAGCATTAAAGCAGGTCCCGGCGGCAGAGTATAACCCGAACGAATGTATAAAAACTAATATTAATGGCGCGCAAAACGTCATTGAAGCCTGTATTGAAGCTAAGGTACATCGCGTTATTGCATTGTCTACGGACAAAGCGGCTAACCCGGTTAATTTGTATGGAGCCACAAAATTAGCGTCCGATAAACTATTTGTAGCCGCGAACAACATAGCCGGTGCAGACGGCCCAAGGTTTGCGGTGGTAAGATATGGCAATGTAGTGGCGTCAAGAGGCTCAGTTGTGCCGTTTTATCGTAATTTATTGGCGCAGGGTAAAAAAATATTACCTGTCACGCATCAAGAAATGACGCGATTTTGGATTACATTAGATGAAGGCGTCAAATTCGTCCTGACTAACTTTGAAAGAATGCAGGGCGGAGAAATCTTTGTTCCTAAAATACCTTCCGTTAGCATTTTAGATTTGGTCGAAGCAATGAGCGGCACGAGGGAGCATGAGCTTATTGGTATTAGACCAGGCGAAAAATTACATGAAGTAATGGTGCCTGAGGAAATGGCCCATCACTCTTTAGAGTTTGATGATCATTTTGTTATTACCCCTTCCATCAAGTTTTTTGACAAGACGATTGATTACTCAAAAAACAAGCTGGGTGAAATGGGTAACAAGGTAGGTGAAAAGTTTGAGTACCATTCGGGTAAAAATCAACAGTTTTTGAGCGTAAATAACTTAAAAGAGATGGACAAACAGACGTTATGATCCCCTATGGTAAACACGACATCAGCGGTGATGATATAGACGCGGTTGTAGACGTGTTGGAAAATCACTTTTTAACTCAGGGAAGTAAAGTTCCTGAGTTCGAAAAAGCTCTTTGTGAGTATACCAGCGCGCAGTTTTGCACCGCGGTAAACAGTGCGACTTCGGGCCTGCATGTGGCTTGTTTGGCCGCTGGGGTTACTCAGGGTGATATCGTTTGGACGACTCCAAACTCATTCGTCGCATCCGCAAATTGTGCACTTTATTGCTCTGCAAAAGTCGATTTTGTGGACATGGATGAGCAGACTCGCAACATCGATGTTGTAAAGCTAGGCTTAAAGCTTACAGTTGCCAAACAAGTAGGGCAGTTACCTAAGGCCTTAGTGGTTGTTCATTTCGCCGGTTTCAGCTGCGACATGCAAGCAATTGCCGATTTACTAAGTGGTTTGAGTATTGTGTTAATTGAAGATGCTGCACATGGTCTCGGCGGTTCTTACAATGGTCGTAAAATTGGTAATTGTGAATATTCTGATATGACGGTACTGAGCTTCCACCCAGTCAAGTCTATAACAACGGCGGAAGGTGGCGCGGTGTTAACTAATAATCCTGAATTAGCACAAAAAGTTGTATTGTTTGCGAAGCACGGTGTTACGCGCGATCAAAGTCTGTTTGACGAACAAACGACAAACATATCGTTAACGGGC
>JBLHOI010000216.1:0-4333 GCA_047621375.1 Glaciecola sp. | reverse complement strand
GTTTGAATGGCGAACGCTACTTGCAGCCTGGCCAAAAGTTGACATTATACGTTGATGTGACTCGCACATAGTTTAAAGAAAAGAACTTGAGAGTAGGAGCAACTGGCACTGGCACTGGCACTGGCAATAGTTTGATGTTGTGGCCCAATGAATAAATAGCCTATTATTTACAAGAACGATTTATTTAAAAGAGCAGATTATTTAAAAGAGCAGATTATTTAAAAGAGCGTATTGATCAAAATACGCTCTATCTCCTACTCTTACGCCTTTCTCCAAGTGGTTCCAGAAGGATTATCCTCTAGCACAACTCCCATTGCATTTAAACCATCTCGAGCCGCATCAGCTGAAGGCCAGTCTTTATTCGCGCGGGCTGTATCTCGCTGCTCGATTAACGCGTTAACTTTAGCAGAAAAATCATCACCCAATTGCTCTTTACCCGATACATTTCCTTGCAAATAGTTAGACGGATCCATTTGTAAAATACCCAAAATAGACCCTAGCATTTTCAGAATACCGGAAAGGTCATTGACTGCACTAGGGTCGTTTGTTGTATTTGAGTCTTTGGCTTTATTTAAGTCTTTGGCCACATCAAACAGGACAGAAAATGCGATTGGCATATTAAAATCATCATTCATTGCGCTTTCAAATCGGGCTAAATACCCTCCCTTAGATAAATCTACATCCATGTTTGGGGTTGTTTCGCGCAACGAAGTATATAACCTCTCTAGTCCTGCTTTTGCTTGTGAAATACTGTCCTGTGAATAGCTTAATTGACTGCGATAATGAGCAGACATTAAGAAAAACCGTAAGGTTTCAGGATCATGTACTTTTAACACGTCGCGTAAAGTGAAAAAGTTACCCAATGATTTGGACATTTTAACATCATCGACCTGCACCATTCCGGCGTGCATCCAGGTATTGACATAAGGTGTATCAAATGCACAGCATGACTGCGCAATTTCGTTCTCATGGTGTGGAAACATCAAATCTGAGCCTCCTCCGTGAATATCAAAATGCTCGCCTAAGTGTTTATGGTTCATTGCAGAACATTCAATATGCCAACCCGGACGACCATCACCCCATGGTGATGTCCAACTAGGCTCATCTGGTTTCGCCGACTTCCATAGCACGAAGTCCAATGGATCATCTTTATCGCTTGTCGTCTGAACGCGAGCACCAGCGTTAAGCTGTGACAAGTCTTGCTTGCTTAAGTGCCCATATTGCTCGTATGAACTCACATCAAACAACACGTCACCAGATGGTGCTTGGTAAGCATACTCCTTGTCGATTAACCGTTTAATGACGTCCACTATTTCGTCCATATGCTCAGTAACACGGGGTTCGATGTCAGGCTCCACTAAGTTTATTGATAAAAAGTCTTCATGCATCATGCCAATAGTACGTGTTGTTAACTGCTCGGGCGTTTCGTTGTTAGCAATTGCACGCTGAATGATCTTGTCATCAACATCCGTAATATTTCGCACATAATTAACATCATACCCAGCGTGACGAAAGTATCGAACCATAATATCAAAGCTCAGATAAGTTCGAGCATGGCCCATATGACAGAGATCATACACGGTAATTCCGCACACATATAAGCCTACCTTATTCTCAACTATCGGAGTAAATGGCTCTTTTTTGCGCGTTAAAGTGTTGTAAATCTGTAGCATCTTTTCTGCTTACCTCATGGTTCTGTTAATTAGTTTTTCTTTGTAACAATATTGAAATCAAACGAATTCTAGCATCGACACCACAAATGTGAACCGCTTTTATGAATAATGCAGTAAAAACATCAGCATCTCATTGGTCTTATAGGTATTTTACGCTACCATTGCGACAACTAAGTAAGTTGTTTTTTACCCCTATTAATACAAAGTAAAAAACAGAGTAAAACATCAATTTTTTTACAGGACAACACAATGGTTATTTTAAAAACAAATCACGGCGACATCAAGCTAGCTATGTTTGCAGACGCTGCTCCAAAAACAGTCGCAAATTTTTTAAGCTATGTTGAAGAAGGTTTCTACAACGGAACGGTGTTTCATCGTGTGATCAGTAATTTTATGGTTCAAGGTGGTGGTTTTGAACCTGGTCTTGAACAGAAAACACCAAAAGACCCTATTGAAAACGAAGCTGACAATGGTAAAAGTAACAAAGTAGGGACCCTTGCAATGGCTCGCACGAATGATCCACATTCAGCAACGGCTCAGTTTTTCATTAACGTAAAAGATAATAACTTTTTGGATTTTACCGCAGCGAATTCGCAAGGCTATGGTTATTGTGTATTTGCCGAAGTTGTTGAAGGTATGGACGTTGTCGAAAAAATCAAAGGCGTAACTACAGGTAATATGGGTATGCATCAAGACGTACCACTTGAAGATGTAGTGCTATTATCAGCTGAAATTGTTGAATAATATAAACCCAAATTATTAGGTTTATAACAATATGTCTGTCACCTACTTTATCTCTGATCTGCATTTAAGCGCAGATCGGATGGACATTACCAACTGCCTATTTCGCTTTCTGCAAACTGAAGCACTCGAAGCTGACGCGCTTTATGTTTTAGGCGACTTGTTCGAGGTATGGATAGGTGACGACGATATAACGCCATTCTCTGAAAGTATTGCCCGGGCATTGAAATCATTAAGTGCAACAGTGCCCATTTACTTTATTCATGGCAATCGAGACTTTGCTATTCGTCAATCTTTTGCAGTAAGAGCAGGCATGACTATTCTTCCTGAGCAGCATGTCATTGACTTGTATGGCCGCAGAGCATTGCTGATGCATGGTGACGAGCTTTGCACTCGCGATATTCAATATCAAAAGTTTCGTAAAAAATCCCGTAGTTGGTGGTGGCCACGATTTATGCTGTTACTACCTTTAAAAACGCGCCAAAAACTCGCTAATAACGGACGTAAAATAAGCAAAAAAAATCAACAACAACTTACCGCTGAGATTATGGACGTTACGCAAAGTGAAGTTGAATTAGCAATGCAACACCACGGCGTTGATTTACTAATACATGGGCATACCCACCGTCCAAAGGTCCATACATTCGCGTTTAATAACAGGCTAATGAAACGCATTGTATTAGGTGATTGGTATGATCAAGGCAGTATCCTCATTGCTGATAAACAACAATTATCTTTGGAAAATCGGGTTTTCTAATTATTCGTGGCGATTTAAGTTTAATTAACTTCCCATTCCCTGAGAATAGTCAACAACCTGCCGTCGAATATATGGTCAGCCCCGTTGTTTCATGCTACTTGCATATTTGTAGACGGATTTAAGTTAAGACTGCACTACCCGACGCATCGCTCTTTACCGAATGCATCGCTCTTTATTAGCAACAGCCCTATTTATTAGCCACAGCGCTTTTTATCAGGCACATTGCTTTTGTTTAGACGCAGCGCTTTTTATTAGGCACACTAATTTATCCGGCGCACCGCTGTGAAAACGAAACTCACCACTATCAGGTGATTGAATGAGATCGGCTTCAACGTCAGCAAAAATAGCCACACGCTCTGAAATATCTTTACCTGCTATTGATTCGGCCAATTCGAGATAATCTTCAAAATGCCGCGCTTCAGATCGCAACAGCGACATATAGAAATCGCCTAACTTCGAATCGACATGCGGCGCTAATTTTGCAAAACGTTCACATGAGCGAGCTTCAATAAAAGCGCCACAAATTAATTTATCAACTAGAGCATCTGGTTCGTGGGTTTTCACATGCCGTAACAGACCTTTAGCATATCGACTTGAAGAGATATTTTCATAAGGCACTTGATAATGTTCCATCATCTCTAACACTTGATAAAAGTGATGAAGTTCTTCTTTTATCAACAATACCATTTTATCGATCAAACCTTGGCCATATGCAGAGTTTTGTGCAGGCATCATCGACTTGGTTAGCTTATTGTGCTTTGCTAAACTGCGCCAATCGCCCTGCATTCGGTAAGTGAAGTCCTCATATGGCTTTAACCACTTTAACAAGGCTTGACTGCTTTCTTTATCTACCGCGTACCGGCGTATTAAAAACATAGCACTTTGCGCTGCCTTTAACTCACAAATTAGATGATCGAGCAGCACAACAGGCAAATTTTCAGGCCTTATCGCCTCGTTAACCCAAGCTTGTGGAGTTTCACATTTTAGGAAGCTATTGATTGGCTTCAGTAATATAGCTACATTCAAATTTTGGTTCGCTTTAAAAAGAGTAATTTATGTTTTCTGCGAGAGATTTTATCTGATTTTGTGATGCTTGTAGACCATTATCTAAAATCAAATTACCGACCTTTATTTGTGAAGAGGATATGCTCAACATTATCCC
>JBLHOI010000215.1:0-4343 GCA_047621375.1 Glaciecola sp. | reverse complement strand
ACATAATCATGTCATAAGATACGTGGAAATCTGCATATATAGCATCAAAGATATACCTGATATCCGCAGCATGAATGCAGTCCCTTAGAAATAACAAGCATGCCAATCGATAATTAATAGATACCCCAACGACACTAGTAGTAATCGGTCGTTTTGTAAAGCTGTGTGGATATTGATGATTGAATAGTGAATTTCTAAAAATGGCTGAATAATAACCTCCATCGGTCATGCCATAGAAGCCACGTAAACTTAAAACATACCAAAAGTTCAAAGATTTACAAAAAACAATAGATGTTTTTGTAAATCTTTTAACGCAAATGATAATAAAATGTAAATTTTGTTAAATAATTCTTGAAAGTAGTAAATACATACTGTAAGTTCAAATTATAATATTGACACTAAAAAAACTGCTTATAGTTGTAAGTGTTCAATAAAGGTAAACAGAAATGTTAAAACTTACGTTCTTCACCAAAATAGCATACGGCGTTGGTCAAATGTCACAAGGCGTAAAAGAGACTGCGTTTCAGTCGTTTGTCGTGTTCTATTTTAGTCAGGTACTTGGCATGCCAGCGATTGTTGCTGGACTGGCAGCGCTTATTGCTTTGTTATTTGATGCCATTACCGACCCCTTAATGGGAGACATCTCAGATAATTGGCAGTCAAAGTGGGGTAGGCGTCATCCTTTCATGATTGCGGCTGTTATCCCTTTTCCAATTTCATTATATATGTTGTTTTCGCCGCCAGCCGGTCTCGACCAGCAGTCATTATTCTTTTGGCTACTGGGCTGGTCTATCGTCGTTAGAGTGATGCTTACCATGTTTAATGTTCCGCACAATGCGTTGGGAGCTGAGTTGAGCCGGGATTATGAAGAACGGACAAAAATTGTAAGTTACCGTACTTTCTTGGGATATATCGGTGGGATAACATTGTCAGTAGTCGCACTTAATTCATTTTTCAAATCTACAGAGGCTTTTCCAAATGGCATGTTAAATGCCGCAGGATATAGCAGTCTTGGTGCATTGGCTGGGATAATTGCTTTTTTTGCGATGATAATATGTATCATAGGCACCAGACACACTATTCCATTTTTGCAAAAAGCGCCGGATAATCAGAAAAAAATAGATTTTAGTAGAAGTTTCAAAGCGTTTTTTGAAGCGATTCAACTGAAGCCTTTTAAACTTATCTTTTTGGTTCAAGTGCTCACGATGATTGCCGGCGGTGCAGGTGCCACTTTTATGCTGTACCTCGGTAGCTACTTCTTTGAGTTGTCTACCGCACAAATTTCATTATTGACCCTAACAATAGTTGTTGGTCTTGTTCCAGCATCAATCATCGCGCCTATATTATCGAAACGTATCGATAAAATGCCAAGCTTAGTCGCCTGCCTTCTGGTAGCCACAGTCTTTAGTTTTAGTCCGATTATATTGAGGCTGACTAGTATCTTACCTGACAATGGCTCTGACTTATTAATGCCCGTTTTGTTTGCAACTTATGTCGGTGGCTACAGTTTCTTTATTGCAGCCGGGATCATTATCGGTTCTATGTTGGCGGATATTGCCGATTTACATGCATCTAATACAGGCAAGCGTCAAGAGGGACTATTTTTTGCAGCCAACTCCTTTGCCCAAAAAGCCACCTTCGGTATTGGTACTTTACTAGCAGGTATAGGCTTAGAAGTTATCGCTTTTCCGAAACAAGTAGACGTTTCCATGGTAAGCGATGAGGTTCTTTTTAACCTTGGCATTATTGCCGGTCCAGTACCCTTAGTTATCTATCTAATAGCTGCCTACATGGCGTCAAAATACGATTTAAACAAAAGCAGACATGCAGAAATAATTATAAAGCTGCAGGCTCAACAACACTAAAACATAAATAATTTAAAATACGGGGAAATATGATGGTCCTTAATACTACTAAACATAACGGTTTTAAACTCACTCCTTTAGCTTGGGCATTAATTTGTATTAGCGCAAGTTCAACGACCTTTGCCCAAGATCAAGAAGCTGATGAAATATCAGAAACTGCTGGCATAGAAGTAATTTCAATCACTTCTACAAAACGTGTTACTCCATTGATGAAAACTGGCCAAGCGGTCAGTGCCTTTAGTGAAGCAAGCATGGCCGAGATGAATATCGATGGTAGCCAAGACTTAGTGCAATATTCCCCATCTTTAATTATTACTTCTAGCAGAATATCTATTCGTGGCGTTGGACGACCTACCACTGCACTGGGATCAGACCCAGGGGTGGGTATTTATACTGATGGTGTATACAATACCGAAAACGGTATTTTTGAGTATTGTAATTTTTGTGACATTGAGCGTATCGAGGTGCTCCGAGGACCTCAAGGTACGTTATATGGTCGAAATGCCGTAGGTGGAGCCATTAATGTTATCAGTAAAGAACCGCAAAAAAACGTCGGTGGTTACCTTAATTTAGAAGTCGGTAATGACGGTTATTTAGTCACTCAAGGACAGATAACAGGACCTCTAGGCGACACGTTTTCTGGTATCGCTACCATATCTAAAATGGAGCGTGACGCGCTACAAGAAAATCTAGCAGCGGATGTTGGCGATTTGGATAATAGAGATAGAACTTATTATTCAATGACTTTAAAAGCGGATTGGACCGACAACTTCTCCAGTTCATTACGCTACATGAATTATGAGCGCAGCGAAAACCCGTCGCCTGGTTATTTAGGTGATGCTTATCCGACTGAGTTTGTAAATGGTGGAGCCGCCAACTTCCCTGGCATTTACTTTGGTTCAAATGCACTTAATCACGTGTCGGGCTACACCATACCTAATCCGGCAGTGAATGATATTAATCAAACGAACGTGGATACTTTAGGCCAACAAGACGTGGAAACAACACGCCTAACCTTTATCAGTACGTTAAAAGTAGACGATTTAGAATTTAAATATACATTCGGTGACAACGAGTTTACTTATGACTCTATTGCGGACGGTGATGTTTCTAATGCGGCCTTTGGTGGTATGAACTTCTCTGAGATGTTCAGACAAATAACAACACTTGTTGGTATCCCGGGTGGGGTTTATTTACCTAATCCTGCAACCGGCGCGCCTATTACTGTTGCCTCAGATATGACTGCTAGTGTTATTCAATCGGGTGAGTTCACATCGCATGAATTACAGGTGGTATCTAACTACGATAGTGCCGTAAACTTCATTGCTGGTGTTTACTATTTTAATAGTAAAGAAAGTCAATATAGTGATTTCGTAGAGCGCGGTTTTGGTTTAATGCAGGGAGATTTGATTGCCGCTAATTACGGTGGTTTCCCCCCGGAGTATGGTTTACCTGCAGATAGCGGGACTTTCTTAGGTTTTCCTGGTTTCCAGCCTGGTTTATATCAGTTTTATTCTTCGTTGATTGGTGCACCATTTGAAGCTACTGCTAATGGTGATGGTGGTTTTCTGTATTACGGTCAAAATAATCTAGAAACAACGGCTACTGCTTTATATGGTCAGTTAGAATATCAAGTTAACGATGAGCTGGCTTTAACTGCTGGCCTGCGTTATTCAAACGATGAAAAAAACGGAGGTGACGATGTATTTGCTTACCTTTCGGTGCCTAAAAATCAGCATCAACTTGAAGATAGTTGGAGTAAAACAACTTGGCGTTTACAGGCTGATTGGAATGTCGATAAAGATACTTTCGTGTATGGCTATGTCTCAACCGGATATCGTTCAGGTGGCTTCAACCTTGGTGCTGCCACCGCAGCGCCAGTGGATGTAGTCAACCCAGAAGAATTAACTGCCTATGAGGTGGGTTACAAAAAATCGCTAAATAATAATAGTGTGAATTTGTCTTTAGCCGCTTATTATTACGATTATGCCGATTTACAGGTACTTTCGACAGTCACCGAAGGTGGGGTAACTACCGCCGCTTTTGATAATGCAGCTGAAGCTACGGTCATGGGTTTAGAAGCTGAGTTACAGGCATGGCTGACTACCGACTTACGCGTTATGGCTACTTATTCGTTAACCAATTCAGAATACGATAATTATACAGCTGTTGACTCTACTGCCTGCGCCATTCTGGGTGAATGTGATATTCAGGACTTGTCAGGTAATCAATTGAATATGGCACCAGAAACCAAGCTTTCACTTTCTGTCAGCCAGTTCTTTGATTTGGATGATATGGGTACAGTGTTGTTAACTGCTGGTTATTCTTATGTTGGTGAACAATATTCTCGGTCTTTTAATCGCAATGATTGGGATCAAGTAGATAGTTACGACCGTGTTGATGCACGCTTAAGTTGGACCTCTTCAAGTGAAGCATTTGAAGTCGCAGCTTTTGTTAGAAATGCTGCTGATGAGCGTG
>JBLHOI010000214.1:0-4393 GCA_047621375.1 Glaciecola sp. | reverse complement strand
ACAACTGTTATTGCTAAAATATTTCTAATACTCATGTAACTTCTCCAAGTTATGAATCATCTATACAAGCCTTTATCCGATCGATATGGCGCTGTATTTATTAATCCCCTCTACCTTACAATCGGTTTATTTCACTAAGGCGACTAATTGATTAACTTTTTATGTCAGAAATATTGCGGAAATATGACAACTATTTTTTGACTAAAAAAAGCCAAGAAAATAAATATTCAGTATTGAAGGTAAACCAACTATTCTAATGGGTGATACGCTAACCCGACCTTTACCTTAAACGGTGCGGCAGACGCGACCACTAGCGAGTAAGACGATGACTAGACTAAAAGTAATATTCACTAGCCATATAGGTTTATTCCCGCTTGGCCGGTGCTTAACTGCCTTAGGCTTAATTAAACGTTCAAATTCTGGAGAACAAAAATTGCGTAACTATTCCATCAAGCCATCATATCTCCTGTTTTTTTTATTCACTTCATTTCTGCTATCGGCTTGCCAAAGCAGCGCAATAAATGCCGCAAAACCTGATACCGTTGTCGCTAGTATTACTGAACTAACCATAAAGTCTCATGGCAGCCGTATGCCAGGGCTCGCCTATTTAGCGGCTGGCAGCGGCCCACATCCAACGGTACTACTGTTGCATGGCTACCCGGGCAATGAAAAGAATTTAGATGTTGCTCAAGCTTTGCGCCGTAACGGTTGGAATGTTGTGTTCTTTCATTACCGCGGCGCATGGGGCAGTGAAGGCGAGTTCTCATTCCGCAATAGCGAACAAGATGTACAAGCTGTGCTCAACTATATGCGCGATCCCGCAAACGCCAAAACGCTTCGAATAAACCCCAAACGCATTTCGATAGTCGGCCACAGTATGGGCGGCCATATGGCTATTGCTGGAATCTTGGACAACCAAAATGTGCGCTGCGCTATTGCCTATGACGGCGCAAATATGGGTGCCAAAGGCAAAGGTTTATTTAATGACCCCGAAGCCGCAGCTATGTGGAGCAACTATAGCGACACATTGTTTATGCTTGAAGGCTGGTCTGGTGCCAAGGCCATGCAGGAAATAAACGAATACGGGGGAGAGCTGGACTTAGTCACTCGCGCCAATCAAATAAACGGTCGGCCGGTGCTGCTCATAGCGGCAGATACTGATGTAATTCCCATCGATTTGCACATCACACCATTGCTGGACGCACTAGCAATGGCTGACGATAGTAATGCTCACTACCTACTAATTGACGATGACCATAGCTTCTCGTCTTCCCGACTTGAGCTTATCGAGGCAACTGAAGGGTTTTTAAATCAACGTTGTCGTTAACATGCAGTATTTGGGGCGCGGTATTTGAGGTATCAGGATTAGAGTCTTAACAAAATTGGCTATCTTTTAATCCCGCCGTCCCCTTTAATTTAATTTTTTAATTTTCATAGTAGATTTTCTTAAATTGAGATTGGCACATAGTTACAGCTTAGCTGAAGTAAGTAAATCACCAAAATCTTTTTTCCCCAACGGATAGGCAAATAGATAACCCTGATAAATATCACACTGTTTTTCGCATAAATATTCAAGCTGGACTTGTGTTTCTACGCCTTCCGCAACCACTTCTAAATGAAGACTTTTTGCAATTGAGAATATCGCATCAACAATCGTACTCTGTTCTTTACCTATGGTATTAATAAAACTTTGGTCTATTTTTAATTGATCAATCGGTAGCCTAGATATATATGCTAAAGATGAATAACCGGTGCCAAAATCATCAATAGAAATGCGAATATTCATATCACGTAATTTGCGCATTTGTTCAACCGTATTATCAATATCATCTAACATTGTCCGCTCAGTAATCTCAATAACAATACGGTTACTAGACAACTTATTCTTGACTACGCTTGTTTCCAAAATCTCAATGAAATCATCTCGATGAAAATGTTTAGGGCTTATATTAATTGAGATAGAGGGCAACGCTGGCCAAAGTACGAGTTGCTCACACACGTTATTAATAATCCAAACACCAATATCGACAATTAAATCGCTATCTTCGGCAATACTAATAAATTGTTCCGTAGTAACATCACTAACGACATCCTTAGGCCAGCGTATTAATACTTCTGCACCAACAAGTGTTTTATCCTGCTTAAATTGCGGCTGATAAACTAATTCAAAGCCACCATTGGAAAGTGCATCATGTAAATTTTTCTCTATAGTTAAACGTGAGTCAGCCATAGTTTGCATTTTTTCCTCATGCATACTGACATGATTTCTACCCACCGCTTTAGCGTGATACATAGCCGCATCGGCTTGCTTCAAAATATCATCAGGATCAGTATTATTTTCATGAAATGGCGCCACCCCAATACTGCAAGTAATACTATGAGAGTAACCATCAAGATCAAATGGTTGCTCAAATATTGCTCGCACTTTCTCTGCGATGTATATGGCCCCAGATGAAACTGCATCAAAAGATTTATAGTATGCGGGCACTAGTAATACAAACTCGTCGCCACCCCAGCGGGCTAAAATGTTAGCTCCCACAGTACGCTTTAAACGATTGGATAGCTGTCCCAACAGTTTATCGCCATAATGATGACCCAACGCGTCATTAAGCGTTTTAAAATGGTCTAAATCGATAAATAATGCCGCACCATAGCAACGATGTTCAACTGCACGCCTAGTTTCCGCTCTAAGCCTTGACATTAATAACCGACGATTAGGTAATTCTGTTAAAGAGTCGTAATAAGCTAAGTGTTCAACCTCTTGTTCAGCACCATTTTTCTCAATCGCAATACTAATTAAACTGGCGACTTGATGAATCCATGGTATATCTTCCTCTAACGGCAATAAGCGGTCTGACAGATAAATGCCAAAAACACCCAGCAAACGTTTTTCTGACGAGATGATAGGGATAGCCCAACAAGAATTAAACCCAGTTTGGTTTAATACAGCGGCCTTGGATATCCAATATGGATGAGTATCAACATTGTTGATAAAAATCATCTCGCCAGTGTAAGCACAATGACCTAGCCCGGTATTGCCATAGCCAACTGACACATGGCTAAGATGATGCCTTATATCTGGCTGGAGATTCATTCCTGACCTGAGGGTTAACGAAGTTCTGTCGGCAGACAAGATATATATCCCTACCGACAATCCATCCTGATACTGCTCCACTAACGTCACTATTTGATCAAAAATTGTCTCCAAATTGTCGGACTCAGCAATCGATTCCAGCACATCATTGCGCAGTAGTTGTTGCTTATTGGTACGATTACGATGTAAAACTTCTTGTCTTAACCGAGCGGTTCGACTTTTCACAATACGTTCACGACCAACTGATTGGCCCGTTATCAAATACAAAGTAATGCCTATAAACGCAATAAAAAATGTCTCTATAACCGCCAAAAACCACATACCTTCTTCACTATTAGCCAATTTAAAATTGGCATTTGGCGTATATCTAACCAGCCATCGCTTGCCTAAAGTGTGTATTTCTTTAATGACGACCCAATCAGCTTCGGTATAACCGAACGGCCTCTCGACAAGATTAGAATATTGTATTTCGTTATTTTCAAGTATTTCAATATCTAAGCTACGAGAAGGAAAAATAGACAACGCTTTCTTTATCAGTGCCTTAATACTGTAAGTGATTATAATAAAACCCTTGATTTCTCCACTATCAGCGTCGTAATAAGGCGAACTTGGGTTTCGAAAAAGAGGCGAAACTAGAACGTTACCTTCCCTGCTAGAACCAGCTAAAAGCTTAAGACGACTAGACTGTGACGTCTTTGTTGAGATTACCTCGTTGATCAGAGGAACAACTCTCTTAACACTTAGTAAATCAAGTCCTCCAAAACGCTCTTCAACAGGAAGATTATTGATAATTTTTATTCCAACAAAATAAAATTTTTGATTTATATCAGGCGTATGAAGTTCTTTATCTTCATCAAAAGAAAGTATTGAAGCCTTTAGTATATGCTCCTCATAGTAAAGTCGATCTTTGTGATCTACTCTTTCGAATATTGCAAGCGCCTGAATACCATCAAAACGTTCAATTATTCGATTAGCTGCTACAACAAAATCCTCACCTTGTATCGGCGTTACAGATAGCAAGCGCTCTGTTGTCCACACCGCCTGTTCTTTTAATTCAAAACCCTGCTCAATTTGACGATGAATATTATCGACATCACTCGACATATTTGCTTTGAGTTTTTCATCCTCTAAAGCAATAACATCAGACAAGTGATACAACAACACACCAAAACAAAAGCCTAAGGGGATTGCTATCGTGAAAAATCTTATTTTCCAATTATTTTTAGGTTTACGAAACAACACCATCATTAGCGGCAGCACAATCAATACGGCCAAATTATTGCATTGCCACCAAATCAA
>JBLHOI010000213.1:0-4420 GCA_047621375.1 Glaciecola sp. | reverse complement strand
GGTATAACAGATGAAATTGATGTGGGCCACCTATTCAAGCGTTTGACCACGATCCAATATTTGTTTGGTAGCACTGACGTGCATACAAAACGCTTTGCGTCTTTGTAATTGATTTAATAGTCGTTTATCAAATCACCCGCTTACCTGCGGGTGAACAATTAGGACGAGTTTGTATGGTTGTAAAACAGAGGACAATCTACATTCTGGGTTTGTAATAAGACTACTGGATATGTAGATCGGAAGTATCATTACTATTGAAGGCGTGTTTTCTGCGCCTATACTTAAAAATCTCTTCTGACTATGCTCATTGTTGGTTTTATTCTAAAGTTAACGTGAAAATTTGTGCTGTGGCGAGGAAATAAAAAAGCATTTTTTTGATTTTTATAGCCATCAACTCCATAACATAAACGCATATTGTGTAAATCAGAGATGTGGTTTATTCTTTTTAAACTCTCGCCGCAATCGATTTGTTATCTTTCAAAAGGATCCCCATGCGTCACGCTTTCATAATATTAACCACAAGTATGCTTGGCTTTGCGTTAATGGCAAATGCTAATAGCGAAAAAGATTACTTCCCCGAACGTAACCATTGGCAAACTAAGCCTGTTGCTGAATTAGGTTTCAGTCAAGTTGAACTTGATAAAGCGATTAATTTTGCTCAAAACAACGAGTATAGTGGTTCTCGCGACCTGCGTATTGCGATTTTAAAAGGGTTTGAAAGGGAACCGTTCCACGAGATTTTAGGCCCAACAAAAAAAAGAGCGGGCCCAACGGGCCTGATTATAAAAAATGGTTATATTGCTGCTCAATGGGGTAATCCGGAGCGGGTAGATATGACTTTTAGTGTGACAAAAAGTTATTTATCTACCGTGGCAGGGCTTGCTATAGATCAGCAACTTATTCTAAATATTGCAGAGCCGGTGAGTAATTATGTATGGTCTGGTGAATTTGAAGGACGCCATAATAGCAAAGTTACCTGGGAGCATTTGTTAACCCAATCATCAGATTGGTCTGGTGAATTATTCGGCATAAAAGATTGGGCCGATCGTCCACCCCTTGAAGGTGATATTGACGATTGGAAAAATAGAGAATTGCGTGAACCCGGCACAGTGATGGAATACAACGACGTACGAGTCAATTTGCTTGCTTATTCATTATTACAAACTTGGAGAAAACCGCTTCCTGTCGTTCTTAAAGAAAACGTAATGGATCCCATTGGCGCTTCAACTACTTGGCGTTGGCATGGCTATGATCACGCTTGGGTAACCTTAGACGGTATGCAAATGAAATCCGTCACAGGTGGTGGCCATAGTGGCGCAGGTATGTTTGTAAATACCTTGGATCAAGCAAGATTTGGTTTATTATTTGAACGCGACGGTCAATGGAATGGTCAGCAAATTATTTCTTCAAAATGGATTGAACAAGCGACTCAATCGTCGCCCGCGAATGAACGTTATGGGTATATGTGGTGGCTCAACAAGGGCCCCAGAAAATGGCAACAAGTTCAAGACGAATCTATTTACTATGCAGCTGGGTTTGGCGGAAACTTTGTTGTAATAGATAATAAACATGATTTGGTGATTGTGACTCGTTGGTTAGAGCCAAGTAAAATTGGTGAATTTGTTGGTTTAGTTTTGCAAAGCATCGAATAAAACGAGTAACTATTTAGGTTCTCATAAATACCGGCTTTGGCAAGCTGCATGTCATGTTCAAGTTCCTCTGTATCCCTAACAGCGATGGTATGCAGAGGAGCTAATGCATTATTCGTTGTCCACGGGATCTTGATTATTCAGTTCATCGAACTTAGCAGTCATCGTGGGATTGCGCCTAGTCAACTTCTTGATGGTTACATCTTGCGACTTGTCATTTGCCAGACGTAAGTTGCGATCTGTACTCAGTAATGCATCCTTAGTTTTCTGCAAATGATCAATCGACTTGTCAATCTCATCGATCGCGGTTTTAAATTTCTTTGAAGCAAGGTCATAGTTTCTTGCAAAGGCGCTTTTGAAGGAATCGAGGTCATCTTCAAAGTTTGTTATGTCGACGCTCTGTGCTTTGACAAGTGAAAGTTCCCTTTTGTATTCAAGTGATTTCATCGCTGCATTTCGCAATAACGTAATGATTGGAAGAAAAAACTGCGGCCGCACAATATACATCTTCGGATAACGGTAAAACATATCGACAATCCCAGTATTGTAGAGTTCGCTGTCGGGCTCTAAAAGAGACACTAGCACTGCGTACTCGCAACCTTTCTCTGTGCGATCCTTGTCCAGCTCTTTTAAGAAATCCTCGTTCTTTTTCTTAGTGGCAGTGGTGTCGTTTTCATTCTTCATTTCAAACATGATTGAAACAATCTCCGTTTCATGTTCATCCGAGTCACGAAAAATGTAGTCACCCTTGCTGCCTGTCCGAGCATCATTATCTTTTTCAAAATACGCTCGCGGGAATGCCGTTGCGCGAATACGATTGAACTCAGTTTCACAATGCTGTTCAAGAGTTTCACCAACCATCTTGGTCGACAAGCGCGCCTTCATGTCCCGAAGCCTCTCAATAGCGTCATCGCGATCTTTGAGTTGTGTCTCATACTTATCTTTAAGCGACGTTTCGGCGAGTTGTTTCTCAAGTCCAGCTTGTTTAAGACCGTTCTTCAATTCATCGCGTTCCCTCTCAACCGCGCTCACAGCAGCCGTGATAGCGACCTTCTGCTCAAGCTCAGTGTTACCTAGCTTGGCTTGTAGTGCCTGAATTTCTCTATCTTTTATTGCAGCTGTTTCCTGCAGTTCCTTGGCAAGTTTCGCATCGGCAAGTTCAGAGGCTGCTTGCCTATCCCGCTTAATCTGCTCTAACTCATTAGCCAGGCGATCTCTCTCTTTTTTAACATCACCCAGCGCCTCTGCTACGGCAAGCTTCTGAGTCACTTCCCCCGTATCTAATTTGGCTTTTAACGCTTGTATCTCGATATCTTTTGCCGTCACGGCTCTTTGCATTTCACTGCCGCCTTGACTCTTAGTGAGTTCGACCGCGTTTATTTTGTCCTTCTCAGCCAGCTCTAGTCGCTCGTGCAACTGTTGTTCAAACTCGCTGTCGCGAACTTGCTTTAGAATGTCGGCGTAACCAGTTTCATCGATTTTGAATGCTTTTTTACAGTGTGGGCAGATAATTTCATGCATTAATTATTGTCTCTTATACCTTGCCGTTAATGGCTGACTTTTAGACTTCTAGTGAAGCTGTTTTAGGGTTTGAGCCCCACTGATTTTCGGCCTCTCCGTCTTGTACGAAGAAATAAACAAGGACAAAAAAACCAATAATAGGAACAAAAGAGATCACTATCCACCAACCCGTTTTACCAATATCGTGTAATCGTCTTATACCGACAGCAAGACTAGGGATAAAAACGAATAAAGAATAGATCATTCCGATTATTCCTGAATCGCCAGTTAGCCCATCGATAAGGCCAATGACAAATATAATTATCAAATTGATTAAAAGAAACATCCAATATTCTTGTCGGCGTGCACGCCCTTCAAAATTTGCGTAATTTTTGAGAACTTTTATATACCAATCCATTGTATCTCCCTGTTAACTCAATTAAATATTCTTAATCAATGAGAGTAACGATTAAAGCTAGTAGTGTCTACTATTAGACTCCCCTGTAAAAAAGCAAAAAGCTGTTAGTCTGATTTAAACGAACCATGGTTAAGATAAAGTTATTTAAAACAGCAATTCAAAATATTCAAAATATTCAAAATTAAAACACCCTCGCAAATATTGTGGTTTTGAAAGTATATAAATATCATAATCAACACCAATACTCATGCCTAACTCAATAACAGGTAAGGTCGATACCGTTAACCGATATTCAAGAAGGTCATTAGTGCTAGTGCGAGGACAGATACAACATATCAAGGGCTTACACTGCTTTGCTTAACTCGACTATGTCCTGCACAATTTGTGGCCAAAGTTGCATAGGTAAAGTATGCCCCATACCTTCTAAGATTTTCAAAGTTGCATTCGGAATTGCTGCTGCCGTTGCGATTCCGCATTCCACAGGAATAAGGGGATCAATATCACCATGAATAATTAAACTGGGGATGTGCAATTTCTGCAAGCTCAGCGTTCGATCTCCAGAATCAATTATTGCACTGAGCTGGCGGGCAACACCAGCAGGGTTGACTCCTCTTTGCTGTGAATGACGTATCACTTTTTCAATATTTTCTTGGTCAAAAGGGAAATGTTTACCGTGCAACATAAGCCATATGTCCAAATTCTGGACCACATAAGGCTCTACCTCTTTGGATAGCGGTTTAAGCAACTTTGCAAGGACTCTTATTTTTGCTTTTGGCAGAGAACGATTGCCCGTAGTGGACATAATGGAAGTCAGGCTGTTTACTCTATTGGCAGCTTTTAAAGCCATACATTG
>JBLHOI010000212.1:0-4430 GCA_047621375.1 Glaciecola sp. | reverse complement strand
TTCGCTTTGGCAAATCCAGATCCAGAAATACTCCCAGAGCTTGCACATGCTATTCGTGACGATTTAATTATGGCAACAGGACGTTCTGATTTTCCAAACCAAGTGAATAATGCATTATGTTTTCCTTATCTATTTCGTGGTGCTTTGGATGCGCAGGCAACTCAAATTACTCAAAAAATGCAAATTGCGGCGGTTCATGCTTTAGCAGCGTTGGCGCGTGAGCCTATCCCTAAAGATGTTTTGGACGCTTACAATCTTAATGAATTAAGTTTTGGGAAATCATACATTATCCCTAAACCGTTTGATCCAAGATTATTGAGCCGAGTATCGAGCGCTGTTGAACAAGCCGCGCGTGAAGACTAGAGAACTTTAGTAACAAGGTTTCGTAATTATTCAGGTTCTGCAGATTGAACAATAGCTATGACCAACATAGATATAAAGAGGGTAAAAATATGGAAAACAGAAACAATTCCTACGCTGAGCCATATGCTGACGTCGACTTTTGCCGAGTGTTTAACTCAAGTGTATTAGGCGACCATTGGCCTGGGATTCAGCTCTATTATCCTCCAGTCAAATATTCACCTCAACAAGGTATATATGAAGACATAGAGGCCGCTGCTTTACGTCTGAAAAGACATGCCTATGAGACTCAAGCTCATACTTTAATTTTTGATTTAGAAGATGGTTGTCGTCAAAAAGAAATGAGTCGAACTTTATTGCGTCAAGAATTAGCTGAACTTCGTCAATATAATAAAAAAGTGACGATCGCGATAAGAGTTAATCCATTTCGTACTCGTGAATATGAACTTGATATGCAATTGGTTAGTGATATGGCTGACTGTATTGATGTTGTGATGTTGTCGAAAGCGGGTGAAGCTTATGGTGCTGCGGAGGTAAGAGATCTCTCAAATTTGCTGGTCGGTATGAACAATAAAATAACAATTCAACCGATTATTGAGCATCCTAAATCGCTCAAAATTGCCCCTGACTTGATGCAATATTCCACTGTTAAACATGTTGTATTTGGGATCCACGACTTTTCTAAAGCGATGGGTATTCACATTACCCCTGAACATTGGACTGAAGAGCTTAAATACTTTTTATACCAAATCATGTTTGAAGCGCGAATTGCAGGTAAGGGCGTAATCGGCGGTGTTGAAACCTTAATAGGTTCATCCAGCATGCCAGAAAAATTTATAGAGCCCAATGATGTTAGGCGATGGTTAGATCTTCATGGAGAAGAGGAATCTCGTGTTGTTTATAAACATGCCTGCGAAGAGACCGCAATGGGGCTGACCGGCAAGCAAGTTATTCATCCTAGCCATATCCATTTATGTAAAGTTGCCTATACACCATCACCAACAGAAATTGCTCAAAAGATTAGTATTTTGAAAGCTGCCATTGATGCAGATGCCTTATTGGGTGGGGCGATAAAGTTTGACGGTGAAATGCTTGACCCACCCATGTTTGGTAAGGCATTACAAACGTTACTTCGTGCCAATGCTTTGCAATCTTTAAATGATGACGATCGGAGTTTTGCTATGGAGGTTATGCATTTAATGCCGGCCCAAGTAGTCCGTGAGAACTGGCCATATGGAGCAATATTATGAGTAATTTAGTACCGTTTACCCCTTGGGTTTGGGACGTACCAAGCCACTTTAATATTGGCGTTGCATGTTCTGATCGCCATATTGGAACAAAAATCGAACACACAACAGCAATGATTGTTGAAGATGATCTGTTAGGTACCGACCAAATTAGTTTTTCTGAATTATCACAGCGAACCAGTCAATTTGCACAATTATTACGTGACCTTGATGTTGTATCCGGTGAACGCGTTTTGATACGCTTACCTAATTGTTTAGACTACCCCATTGCCTTTCTTGGCGCGATGAAACTGGGTGCTATTTCAGTTCCAACCTCTACCTTATTAACAGTAGAAGAGGTACTGTATTTAGCTAAAGATTCTAAAGCTCGGGTGTTAGTTATAGACAAGGCAATGTGGGTGAAATTATTGCCTCATATTTCTCAATGCTCTGATTTAACGCTTGTTTTATTATCAGGTTCGGGTGATGTGGTCGAGGCTGATAGTGACATCATAGTTAAAGATCTTAGCAAGGGTCTAGCATCAATAACCGACTGGCAACCCGCCGCTAATACACTGGCCGATGATCCTGCTTATTTAGTCTATACATCAGGTACAACAGGTTATCCGAAAGGGGTCTTACATGCCCACCGAGCATTAATTGGGCGTACTCCAGCATCAGAGTATTGGTTCGATTTTGCTGAAGATAGTCAAGACCGAATCATGCATTCTGGTAAATTTAACTGGACCTACGTATTAGGTTCTGGATTAATGGATCCCTTATATTTAGGTAAAACAGTCATTGTTCATGAAGGTAAAAATGATGCTAATACTTGGCCGCGTTTAATCGCTAAACATAAAGCAACAATATTTGTGGGTGTGCCGACTATTTATCGACAAATTATTCAAAAAACAGCTTACAGCAAAAATGATGTACCTAGCTTACGCCATTGTATGAGTGCTGGTGAGCATCTATCTGATGAAGTTTTACAATTGTGGCAAGAGCGATTTGATATCAGTATTTATGAAGCTGTTGGTATGTCGGAATTTTCATATTATCTTTGTGAAACAAAATCACGTCCTATACGCCCCGGATCAGCAGGCTTTCCTCAGCCTGGCCACGATATTGAGTTATTATATCCAGACACATTACTACCCGTTGAAGTTGGCCAAGAGGGTATGATTTGTGTCCCTGATACTGACCCAGGTTTGTTTATTGAATATTGGAATATGCCTGAAGAAACAGCAAAGTTAAAACATGACGGATGGTTTCTTACCGGTGATTTTGCACGGTACGACGAAGAGGGTTATATTTGGTTTTTAGGTCGAAAAGACGACATTATTAAAAGCTTTGGGTTTCGCGTGTCACCCTATGAAATTGAGCGAGTCTTTAAATCGCATCCAGCAATTGCAGATTGTGCGGCAATAGGCGAAGAGATCGAAAAAGACAAAAACTTAGTGGTCGCTTATGTTGTGCTTCAAGACGGAATGAATGTGACACCCGATGAGTTATTAGCATTTGGTAAGAAACACCTTGCCGTTTATAAAGCACCAAAAGTAGTCTATTTGACGAAGGATTTTCCAAGAACAAAAAATGGCAAAATATTAAGGCGAGAAGTCAGCCCCGATATCGCAATCCTACGCTCAGGAATATCCTGATAGCATCATTAGCTTAGATTGGATATGATATTACGTTTATTTATAATATTCAGTCGGAGTTAGCTCATCCAATAACGAGTTGACCCACTAGTAAAATAGGTGCGGAAGTGACTAATTCAGATTTGAATGAAGGCGAAATATTACGTACTGTATTTTTTGTATCTGACCGTACAGGCCTCAGTGCGGCTCATTACGGCAAAACTTTATTAGCTCAATTTCCTAATCAAAAGTATCAAATTTTAACCTTATCTTTTATCGATACTAGGGAAAAGGCGACTATTGCTAGCAACAAGATTAAGAGCGCATATAGGACGTCAGGAAAGCAACCCATTGTTTTTAGCACATTGGTTGATGAAACTGGACAACGTATACTTAAAAGTACCGATGCTTGTATCATTAATCTATTTAATGCCTTTTTAGAACCATTAGAGCAAACTTTTGGTGAAGCCTCCTCCCATGTCCCAGGAAAATTCCAAGCAAATACTGGAATTTCTGGCAATCTAAGTTATCAGAAACGGCTTGATGCTATTGATTATTCCTTATCGCATGATGATGGTGTCCGTTATGATCAATATGACGAAGCTGATGTGATTTTAGTGGGTGTGTCACGAAGTGGTAAAACACCTACCAGCCTCTATTTGGCTATGAACTTTTCACTCAAAGTAAGTAATTATCCATTGACTGAGGAGGACTTAGACAAAAATGTGTTGCCTGATTTCTTGCTTAAACATAAACATAAACTTGTTGCGCTGACGATAAAAGTTGTACCTTTAAGTAAAATACGTAGAGCTCGTCGACCTAATAGTGAATACTCTTCACTTAAGGTTTGTGAACGCGAAATTAAAATTTCAGAAGCCATGTTTGCGCATGCAAAAATTCCGGTATTTGAAACTACCGATACCTCTATTGAAGAAATTGCGAGTGATGTGGTTCAGGCAATGCGTTTTGGACTAACAGAAAACGATGACTAACTAGTTTAGAATTAAATATAAATTAATAAATTAATAAATTGATGAACGAGGACTTAAATAATGATTGAGTATGTAGTTGAGTTAGACCAATTGAGTATGGATGATGTCTCCAGAGTTGGTGGCAAAAATGCTTCTTTAGGCGAAATGCTACAGAATCTGGCGCCGTTAGGCGTATCAGTTCCTGGTGGTTTTGCGACGACTGCTGACGCATATCG
>JBLHOI010000211.1:0-4437 GCA_047621375.1 Glaciecola sp. | reverse complement strand
CCTAGCGCCTCCTCACCTATGACTAATAAAGACATGTCACGGTTGTCCAAGGTAAAACCGATATGTCTTAATTCACAATCAAAAGACATTTGCGCAGCTGAAATAAAGTCTTGATGGCGCTCATAGCTATAAGGCGTAAAATATGCGAAGTATACGGAGTCATATTCAGGCACAAAATCAAAAGTCAGATTGTTGCCATCGAATTCCGTATCCACTCTAAACCATTCTTCACGATCATAAGAAGCAACGGCTTGATAACCAGGCCAGCCATCAGGGTAAGCAGATTTAGCTAAGTCCGTAATAACTATTTTATGCCCAACAAATCTAGTTGACTGTAATTTGAAGTGAAACCATTGATAAAATGCTGAACCGTTATCAGGATTTATGGCTAACGTGATATGTTGAGGATCTGTTGCTTCAATAACCCGAATATTACCGCTATCGAATTGGCTAGTTATTATCATTTAAAGGCTCTATTCCGACTTTTTCCTTACTTTACCATACGCAATTTTATTCGGTAATACAGTTGAGTGCATTTATACCGTTTAATTAGCTCATTAGTGACATTTTATTTAAAAAAACCACCAATTGAGATATTTATAGAGTTTCAGTTCTCAATTTTAGACCCAATGCTGTGCTGTAACCCATATCATGTTTAATCACCTGCAGGTTTTCATTCAATATGTAATAGGTTGGATATCCGTTGATATTAAAGCGTTTCTTGTGTCGCTCTGCACCAAGCAAAACAGTACCCTGTACATCTGCGTCTTTGGCAAAAGCATGTATTTCTTCTATTGACTGATAATCCAAAGCAACTCTGACAACATTAACTTTATCAGTATCAACAACATCTAAATTACCGATGCTCATCTTACAAACAGTGCACCAAGGCGCGAAAAAGTAGAGCAGTGTTTTTTTATTACTCGGCTCCAGAGAATACATGTCGCCATTGAGCTGAATAAAGTTTTGTGGAGCAATTTGAATAGAACCGTCATCCTCTAACAGGTTGCGATTTTGATATGCCATGAAGCCAGCGATGATGACTGCACCGATAAGGATGTCTCGAGTCCATGAGCTTTTTTTAAAAAATGATTTAATCTTCACGTTTGTTCCAAGTATTATTGCCGGTTGTAGCCCTTTTATATTGTCGGAGAGCGCCGTATCTTAAGGATACGGCGACGTTACCAAAAATTTCAACCTACCTGAATTAAGCGCCCACTATATTCACTTGAGGAACTAATGGATACTTTAATCCAGCCATGTCTCTTACCACTCGCATAACCTGACAACTATAGCCGAACTCGTTGTCATACCACACATATAATGTTGCACGATTTTCGGCAACAATCGTCGCTCGCGAGTCAACAACACAGGCAGCTCTTGTACCCACTAAATCTGTTGATACGATTTCTTTTGATGCAGTGAAGTCAATCTGATGTTGCAAGTCCGAGAATAAACTGACCGTTTGCAGATAGTTGTTAATACTTTCTTTATCTGTGACTGATTTTAAGTTTAAGTTTAAAATCGCCATAGACACATTCGGTGTCGGAACTCTTATGGCATTACCCGTTAATTTGCCAGCAAGTTGAGGATAAGCTTTGGCAACAGCCTTGGCCGCGCCTGTTTCAGTAATTACCATATTTAATGATGCACTGCGCCCTCGTCTGTCTGCCTTGTGGTAATTGTCGATCAAGTTCTGATCATTGGTAAATGAATGGACCGTTTCAACATGTCCATTTTCAATGCCATATTTTTCGTCTAATGCCTTTAATACAGGGGTGATTGCATTCGTGGTGCAACTAGCTGCCGACAATATTTTGTCTGCGGCCAATATATCCTTATCATTAACCCCATGTACGATGTTCTTGATATCGCCTTTTCCTGGGGCTGTTAGCAATACCTTAGCCGCACCTTTTGACTTCAGATGCAGACCTAAACCTTCTTCATCACGCCACATTCCGGTGTTATCAACGATAATTGCGTCATTAATGCCATACTGTGTGTAGTCAATCTCATCAGGACTGTTCGCATATATGACTTGAATATAAGAACCGTTGGCTTTGATCGCTTTACGCTCTTCGTCAATCGTAATGCTCCCATTAAAGGGCCCATGTACAGAGTCACGGCGCAACAAACTCGCTCGTTTTTCCAGATCGCCTTCTCTACCACCACGCACAACAATGGCACGTAATCTGAGTTTATTATTCTTACCTTGACGTTCAATGAGCAGTCTTGCCAATAAACGTCCGATGCGGCCAAAACCGTATAAAACCACGTCGGTAGCCTGATGATTATCAGCGGCATTATGAACTTCTTTTAGCTCTTCATTTAAATAAGCCTGCAAATCCGTTCTATTCTTTCCGTCATTCGCTTTGCCTGTTTTATCAGCATAATAGAAATCAAACGCTAGCTTACCTATATCAATTTCTACCGGAGCCAATTGCATTTTACTGACAGCTTCTAGTACAGGCCAACTTTCTCTCAAACGCAATTTATCGCCTTCATGGCGCCTTACTGTCCGATGTGCCTTAATTACATCAATGGCACTAGCATTCAGTAACGTACGACCATACACTGTAATTTCAACACAATGGTTGCGATAAAGACGACCGATGATGGGTAGCATTTTCTCTGCAAATTCCTGTCTTTCTTGCCAACTAGATAATAATTCCTGTTCGAACTGCTGATTCATGCAAAATGCCCTCTAAACATAGTTTAAATGTTGCTATTAACTGTCCAATATCGCACGTCATAAACGACAATACTCAAATTACGAAAGCGTATTCTATGCAATCCATACAGGTATGCCAAATTGTTGATAAATTTCACTTTTTTAGGATTTATTAAGATCACTGCGATTATTTTTGTAATTTTTCTACAAACAACGCTCAGGATAGTTGTTTCTGCTAAAGCAGGTGCTTAGGGATCAGGGAAAAAAGGGGGCTGAGTTAATCAAAAATAATGAAAAAACTTGGGTTAATAATAAAGATATTATCGTAACTGACTGTTTACGAATCACTATTATTAAAACTAATGGGACTAGCAAAGAAGTTGCCGCTTTGATTAGTCCCGATGAAGTGCAAACATTCAGATGTAACAAACTTACATCAAAAAAAGTGTAATTAAATTAATTTCACTTAATCTGCTTGATTTTTAAAGCTCAAAGATAGTGAATTTACGCAATATCTCTGTCCATTTGGTTTTGGACCATCGTCGAACACATGACCTAAATGCGCATCACAGTTTTTGCATACAATTTCAGTCCTTTGCATTCCTATAGAATTATCAGGCCGATAAAGTACATTAGCATCTTCACTCTGTTCAAAAAACGAAGGCCAACCGCATCCTGAATCAAACTTAGCGGTAGATGCAAATAAGGTTGCACCACAACATTTACATAGGTAATTGCCTGTTGCTTTATTATCTAAGTATTCTCCAGTATACGGCCGCTCTGTGCCAGCTTGGCGAGTTACTCTGTATTCTTCAGCGTTTAATTTGTCTTTCCAAGGGTCACTCATTTTGCTTACCTTTTAATAATAACTTGAGGTCTATCAGGACTATTCCATTCTATATGGTATTTTTTACTTTCGGGTTTATCAACACGCGAAAAAGTGTGGGCACCAAAAAAGTCACGTTGGCCTTGCAATAGATTAGCAGGCAGCACTGCGCAGCGATATGAATCATAGTAACTTAAAGATGAGGACATCGCTGGACAAGGTATGCCCGCAATAGTCGCGGACGCTACCGCTTTACGCCAATTTGATTGGTATATTTTTATTTGCTC
This sequence comes from Glaciecola sp., assembly GCA_047621375.1. Classification (GTDB taxonomy): domain Bacteria; phylum Pseudomonadota; class Gammaproteobacteria; order Enterobacterales; family Alteromonadaceae; genus Glaciecola. The sequence goes on along the minus strand of JBLHOI010000211.1, from coordinate 653 downwards.
AATAAAGAATGGATCTAATAACAAATTTTCTAAATGTTCGTCGTTTTCATAAGCCTTAGTAATCGACTGTAGAAAAACCGCACGTATTATACACCCAGCTCGCCAAATTTTAGCAATTTCAGCAAAGTCTAACTTCCAACCATGCTCTTTCGCAGCAATATTCATTAGCTGAAAACCTTGAGCATAAGCACATATTTTCGAACAATAAAGAGCATCATGTAGCTGTTTTATGACCGTTTCTTTAGACTCAATTTGGGTCATTGAAGGATCTGGACCTGACAACTTTTGACTGGCAATAACGCGTTCTTCCTTGAAAGAAGACAAGCTTCTTGCAAAAACAGCCTGTGTAATAGTTTGCGCCGGACTTCCTACTTGCAGAGCGCTAACAGCCGTCCATAACCCCGTTCCTTTTTGTCCAGCTTTGTCCATAATCACGTCAACAAGTGCCGCACCCGTTTCAGGATCAATCTGGTCTAATACTTCTGCACTAATTTCAATAAGGTAGCTATTTAATTCACCCTTATTCCATTCTCGATATGTTTGTGCAATTTCTTTAGGGCTCATATCGAGGCCATTGCGCATAATGTGATAAGCCTCGCAAATAAGCTGCATATCAGCGTACTCGATGCCATTGTGAACCATCTTCACATAAT
>JBLHOI010000210.1:0-4441 GCA_047621375.1 Glaciecola sp. | reverse complement strand
TAATAGCTGACCAGCGAAGGTGCCATCTGGCCTAATTAGATAAGTTGCGGGTAAATATTTGGGTCTTACGAAGGGTAAGTCAGTTTCAATATTATTGATAAGCATAAAATTAATATTATATTTTTCAGCCAGTAGAGTAAGTTCGTGGTCCTGCATTGAATCGTAACTTATGCCAAACAGAACTGCATTTTGTTCATTATCCGTTAATTTTTTAAATTCGTTAAGTTCAGGAATTTCTCGTAAACATGGAGCACACCATTCAGCGAAATAGTTAATGACAATCCACTTACCCTGCAATTCTTTGAATTGGTAAGTTGAACCATCGAGAGTAGTAAAGTCGTATCTATTGCTTAATTGATATGCAACGCCAAGTGAAAGAGAAATGAGTCCAATAACCAAATACAGTATATTTTTTTTCACTCTTCACTCCATGTTTAACGCAAATCAGTTAACGTAATATTGAGGCTGTAAGACTACTCACAAGAATCTGTAGTATATAGTAATATACAAAAAGTAAATTAAAAACTAAAAGAGATACTGCCAATGGCTAATTACATTTACTATCATAACGCTAGATGCGGAAAAAGCAGACAAGCATTAGCTTTTCTAACGGAAAATGATATACAAGTAAACATTAGAGAATACCTTAAGGTTCCCTTGGAGTTGAGTGAAATTTCAGACCTTTTTGAGGCCTTGAGCTTCGATAACGCGATTGATATGGTTCGAATTAAGGAGCCGGAATTTGTGAAGTCAGGACTGAGCAAATCATCGTCGAATAGCGAAGTTATTAATGCCATAAACATATATCCAAAGTTATTAGAGCGTCCCATACTTACTGATGGTAAGAATGCAGTTATCGGCCGTCCGTTAGAAAACATACAAAAATTAGTTGGACTTTAACTTCAGTTAAATAAGGTAAAAGTAAACGATGAACAACCCATTATGCCAAGTGCTCGTGTTGTATTACAGTAAACACGGACTGACAAAAAAGTTAGCCGACGCGATAGTAAAAGGTATCGAATCCGAAGGTGTCGAGGCCTTATTGAGAACAGTACCCGACGTAAGCACTAATATTGATGACAAAGCCTCTGCGGTGCCCGCAAGTGGTGCCCCATATGTTACGCTAGGCGAATTGTCCGCTTGTGATGGATTGGCATTGGGCAGTCCAACTCACTTTGGCAATATGTCTGGCGCAATGAAGTTTTTTTGGGATAGCACTTCCGGTTTGTGGTTAAAAGGAAGCTTGATTAACAAGCCCGCATGCACGTTTACATCCAGTTCAAGTTTGCATGGCGGTCAAGAGACAACACTAATTAGCATGATGATGCCTTTAATCCACCATGGCATGGTGTATATTGGTGTTCCTTATTCCGTTGCAGAGTTACATAAAACGACTTCTGGGGGAACGCCTTATGGTGCGTCTGCAGTTGCTTTAGCGAACAAAACAAAATTAAGTCATGAAGAGCAAGAAATAGCTATTTCCCAAGGAAAGCGCCTTGCAGTTATGGCCAAAAAGTTAAAAAACAATTCAGGAAATTAATATGAGTGAAACTAAAATAAACATCCCAATGTCAGACCGTGTTAAAAAATTAAGGTACCTAGCGCTGATCTCTCATCTGGGTTTGTTGGGTTGGATGATTGTTTGGTACTTTACTCTGCCAATGACCGCTGATTACTCAATTACGTTTAAAATTCTTATCTACATTATGCCTTTATTGTTGCCATTGCCAGGCATAGTGCAAGCAAAACCTTACACCCATGCTTGGGCTAGTTTCATTGTGCTTTTTTACTTTTTACATGCAATTACGGTTATCTATGCTGAACCCAGTCAACTACTTTATGCCAGTATCGAACTGGTTCTCGCTATTGGTATGTTTGCCGGATGCAGCAGTTTTGCTCGATTACGTGGACAAGAGTTAGGCATCGGTTTACCAAAATTGAAATCAGTAATGGATGACGAAAAAAACCTATATGAGGGCAAGTCTGATGACTAAACATCATTTTGTCAGTAAAAGTAAACTTACTTTAGCTCTTCTTTTTTGCTGTTCGTTTTATTTAACGGCATGTAACGGTTCTTCAAATGACGGGCAAACCAGCGGACGTGGAGAGTTACCGCCACCATTTATCACCGATAGTGTCGGCTCTATTGAGCCGCTCGCTGTGTTTGAAAATATCGAGCTTTATGGCGATAGCGAGTTTAACACTAATGGCTCGTATGGCTTTGCTCTTAAAACTAACGATAGTAGTCAGATAACCGCCGTTAGCTGGCAACAATTGAGTGGTCCCGAATTGATATTGTTGGCAACTAGTTCTCAAACTATCGGTTTCGATGCGCTCGAATCTGGTGATTATGTTTTACAGGCGAATGTAACCGTTAATGATACAACTCGACAAATCACCTATGATTTTTCAGTGCAGGAAAGCCAAGCAACAGTCGCTAACCTCAGACTCGATCACACTGTTAGTGAAAGAGCTAAAGTGTCACTTCGCGTTGATTCATTCAATAACGATATAACGACCGCTATCGTTGTATGGAGACAGGTAGCAGGCCCCGCTGTTTTAGATTTCCAAAGTCAAGAAAATAAAGCGTTCTTTAACGCCCCCGCAGTCAACGGTGATCAGATTGTTCAATTTGAAACTTCAGTCACATTTTCAGATGGAAGCACCGCAATTGATAACAGCATCGTAACGATCAACGACACACAGATAATTGACGACGCTTATTTTCCAAATAGTAATATTATTACCAGTGCGGAAGTATTCTCTTTTAACAAAGAATCGCCTTTCAAAAGCGCTCTTGAGTCTTGTATTTATACTAATACGCTAAATAGGACTTGTACGTTTGGCACCCTGCCAATTATTGGTCAACAGTGGAGTAATCCAACCATTGACAATATTCTTGATCGGACTTTGGTTTCACATGATTGGATGGGGCAACGCTTTAAACAATACCTTTTTCAATCTGCAGCTGGTCCGGACATGCTGAAACTGTTGCGCGGAGTTACCGCAGTAGTCATCTCTTACGATGTGCGCCCTTCATTTTATTGGGCCGCCACGGGTGCGATTTATTTAGATGCTAGCAATTTTTGGGTTACACCGGAGGAGAGAGACACGCTTAACGAAGTGCCCGATTTTAGAAGCGGATTTGGTGGTGATTTGCGCTTCAGAGTCCTCTGGCGTTACGTTAAAGACAATGCACCTTATATGCCAGGGCAAAATTTCTCTTCTGCAGCAAGAGAAGTCAGAACATTCGATGTATTAGAAGCAGATATCTCTTGGTTGATGTACCATGAACTAGGTCATGCCAATGATTTTTTCCCGTCCGATGTTTGGGCTGGCTTGTCGAGCACTGACAACCCACTCAGCTTCTTCAGAAACAATGGCACAAACTCAGACATAATGATCAATAATTTTCCGCTAAGCTCCTCCCAAATGAAGGGGTTGGCGCAAGTTAGTTTCTCTGGAGAGACAGCTAGTGCGACTCAAAGGGCCTATGTTGCAGGCGACGTGGAGTCATTTTTTACTCCCGATATAGCCTCTTCCTATTATTCATACTTGAATGAAAGAGAAGACTTCGCAACATTATTTGAACGTTTCATGATGCAGTATAGACTAGGAGCTTCTGCCGATCTCGGCATAGTTAATACGCAGAGTAATTCTGAATTTTTAGTAACGTGGGGACAGAGAGACCGCTTTAATCACTCGACTATTCAGGCGAGAACTCGCTTTACTGTTGCTAACATCCTCCCTGAACTTGGCAACATAACGGCATTACAAGCTGAACTGCCTGCCCCCATTTTGTTGCGTCCAAACGTGAGTTGGTTTAGTAATATCGATTTGCGTGAAAACGCAGAAAGTCAGCACTCAATTGACGTCCCCTATCGATTCAAAAGAACGTCTACTATTGAGGAAATAAATTTACATCTAGGCAGACCCGCGTTACCTAACTAGAACTAACTACAAGTCCAGGGCTTGCTTAATGAAGGGAATTGTAAGCTTGCGCTTGGCTTGTAAAGATTTTTTGTCTAGTTCATCAACAATTAGCATAAGGTTGCTTAATTCTCTATCAACCCGAGTTAACAAAAATTTTATACAGTCTTCGCTTGCTTCTAATCCCCTGTGCTCAATTCGGAATTGAATAATATGGCACAACGACTCATCTGTGCGTGATGCCAATTGAAAAACAGCACCCCAGGTAAGTCTTGACACTAAATCAGGTAATTTAAAGCCAACAACTAACGGAGAGGCATACGCCGACATAATAATTCTAGGCCGATGATTTCTCTCCAAAACTTGGTTAATTAGGTCAAATATGTTTCTTTCCCACGCTTGATTTCCAGCAATCTCATGCAGATTATCAATACAGATCACGTCATAGTCGGCAATATTACCAATAACTTCCGTCGGCATATCTCTCAATTCAAGCATATTAAGATAGACC
>JBLHOI010000209.1:0-4450 GCA_047621375.1 Glaciecola sp. | reverse complement strand
ATCTCACCGGACTTAGCCAGTACTCGCATATGTTTATCAATTACCCAGACTCGCGCATGGGAATACTTTAATCCTTTTAATATATTTTCAATGTCAGGTGAAGGTATTAGTACCGTGCCCAGTGATGCTTCTTTTGCGGGGTCTGACGTACCCAACGTGTATTTTGCAAAACCAGTTTGAGGGTCATCGATGTCAGTTATAGCAAAAGCGATTTTACTCGACATCATTTCAACCGGTAGACGCAACTCTACGTTATAGCCCGTTAATGTCTGTTGCCAATAGCCTTGAATTTTAGTCTCTAAGCGATCAGGTTGAAAACGTTGAGTACCGGACTTCAGTAAATAAGCGTTCACCCATCCAGACTGCATAGGCGCAATAACATAACGCTTGAAATCACCATTATTGTCTATCATCGCGGCCTGCAAATAATCGTTACGGTCAATTCGCAGACTATCGCGCTTGCGAAAGACCAAGTTGTCATCCGATACTTCAAATACCGCATATAGAAACGTATCGTAACGTCCAATCATGTGTTTAAAAGTCAAACTTTGTGGGCGGTATGTTTGCTGAATTTCAATTAAATTTTGTTCTGCGTAGTTAAGTTTAAACGCTTTATATTCATCCCAGTCAGAAACATCACCATCAAGCTGAATAGGGAAATCGATGCTATGTGCATACAAATCTGTACCCGGCCTTACGTCACTCATAAAAGAAGACTGCAGATCAAATAGCTTAGGCCGCTCATGCAGGGCAGTTGCAACCGCTCGCGCAGTTCCCACCATTGTTTGTTCTTGACCAATACGCAGGTAAGTTTCTAACTCCCAAACGTATTGATATCCCAAATAAGGAATTGCAAACAAGAATGACGAGAAAAAGAGAAGCTGAATGCGTAAGCCAATGCGCCACTTTTTCATGAAGCGTCAGCTTTCCAGCGATAACCCATACCGTAGACTGTTTCAACACGATCAAAAGAGGGATCAACTTGCACAAACTTTTTTCTTATTCGTTTAATGTGCGAGGTAATGGTGGTGTCATCAACAACCATTTTCGATTCATCCATTAACTGCTGTCGACTTTTCACATGCCCTGCATATTTTGCAATCGCGTGTAGCATCCAAAACTCAGTGACGGTTAAATCAATAAACTGGCTCTTCCATTTTACCGTCATGCGTTTAGCGTCCACAACTAAATTACCCGACTGAATAAGGTCAGATGCCAATTGGGGTTCATTTAGCAATTCAGTACGTCTAAAAAGCGCCGCGATACGAGCTAACAAATGCGGCAAACTAATATCCTTGGTTAGATAATCATCTGCACCCATTCTTAAACCGCATATCGTGTCATAATCATTGTCGCGCGCTGTCAAAAAAATAATAGGTAAGGTTTTAGATAAGCTTCGCAAGGTTTGACATACAGCGAAGCCGCCGTCAATTTCATCCGCTAAACCTATATCCACAATTGCTAAGTCCGGCAGTCTTTGTGCAAAGGCAATTTCCGCATCCTGTCTGTTTGAGTACGCTTTTACTACATAGCCATGCTTAGTGAAAGCCGACACATAGTTATCTCTAAGCGCTTGGTCATCCTCAACTAAAGCAATTTGTTTAGACATAACACACCTCTAATTTAAACAATTCAGTTTAACTATATAGGAAACCACGATGTGTTAAAGGCTTTGCTCGCAATTTCCATTTTTTCGCCACAATTGACCTCCACATTGCCACTTTTTCTCCCGCAAGTTGCCACAGTTTTTTTGTGTAATGACATGGCGATTAAAAACTGCTTTTAATAGCAAACATAAACATATTTGGAGAAAAACATGCAAACAACAATTAACAAAACCAACGTAAAAAAATTGAATAAAATCACCTTAGCTGTCGCTTTTTCTAGTTTAGTGGGTGTCTCTGCATTTTCAGTTGCAAAGTCCTCCTCAAACGAACAAGTAACTGACCTGAAAAGAAATACACACGAACTTAAGAATACCGCTATCAAAAATAATGAAGCTCAGAATAATGCGATGGGCTTAGGCACCGGCATTATATTTGGTGCGGTCGTTGCTGGCCCAATTGGCGGCGCGATAGCAGGCCTATTTGGCTTGTTTATTGCTGATGACATCAATGATGAGAATCGATTAGCACTGACCAAAGAAGAGTTAAATAAGACCCACAAAGAATTGAACGTCTTACAGCAGAATTATCAGAATTCGATAGCCTCTGCTAATCAACAAATTGCAGCTATGGACAATGCAATGACTCAAGTAACGCAGCCGGTAACGCCAGCACTTGAAGCTAATATTCAATTTAAAACGGCCTCTTTTCTAGTCGAGGACCATTACAAGTCGCAACTTGATGGTCTAGCAAGTGAATTACGTAAAAACCCTAAATTAACAATTGAACTCTCTGGTTTTGCTGATCAGCGCGGCGAATCAGCCTATAATCAAGTGCTTTCGCAACAGCGCGCTAAGTCCGTAAAAGACTATCTTGTGAGTCAATTTGTGAATGAGAATCAGGTGCTAACTCAATCATTTGGTGAATCTGAACTGGTGAGTGAAAGTGACAATTTTGAAGGTAACTTTTTCGATCGTCGAGTGCGGTTAACACTGAGTAAACCGTCAGCAGAAATGACAGCAGCAAATCACTAAGGACTTACTTCAATTAGGTCAAGGAATGCTCTCATAGCATCGTTATGCAGCTTAATTATTGAACTGTCGTCAGTCAACGTCTTTAGCGTTATTCAGGCATTTATCCTGACCTTCGCGTTAGCTTGCAGAATGATACCGAGAGTCTTTCCACTCGATTTTTATTGGCAACTGAAATATTGACAGTAACAGAGTAAGCCACCAATAGCTGCGTTGAATATCATGCGATTGACCTGCAAAACAGTGAAGTGAATGTGGTTGCCGTCTAGCAGCATATTTGCTTTGAATAGTGAAAAAAAGTGAAAAGCAAGCGCACTTGCTTTTCACTTACATTACGCTTTCTGCGCTGCTTTAAGCGCTAGCAATAGGGACTGTGCAGGCTGGTAACCTGGGACAACTGTCCCGTCAGGCATAATAATATTTGGCGTACCATTTACTCCAATCGCTTTGCCAAAGTTATATTGGTCGGCAACTTCATTCTCGCATGACGTGCTTACAACATTACCACCGGATTTGGCTTTAGTCATCGCTTCCTGAGGATTTTCAGAACACCAAATCGAAACAGCATCGCGGTAAACCTGACTGTTGATGCCTTGTCTTGGGAAAGCAAGATAACGAACCGTAATCCCTAAGTCATTAAGGACGTCCATCTCATTATGAAGCTTACGGCAGTATCCACAGGTTGCGTCAGTAAATACATTAATAATGTATTTTTCTTTTTCTGATTTAAATTCAATTGCAGAGTCTTTGAATCGCTCGATACCCTGCAAACGGTATTTTTGTAATGCGGCACCCGTTTCATCGACGATTTCATCGCCAACGCGATAGATTCGAGCACTTAGGAAATATTCACCATTTTCACTGCCATAAAAAATACCGGTATTTGTATTTATTTGCAGTAAACCGGGGACATTTGAATCAGCCACCGAGATTATTTTAAAGTTTAGCTTTTGCTCAAACTTTCTAATCAAATCCGCATGTTGTTCTGCAGCCCCTTCTTGTGTAGCACTCTCTTGCGCAGCATTAACTCTTGCTGAAAACACAAAGGCAGATAACATAGCTGATATAACAACAAGCCTAGAGGCTGTTATTAACCGATTGATATAATACATATAAAACTCCAAAAACACTGTGCACCAGATAATTGTTAAATAATTCGTTTCGAATATTAAAACCGTTGTTTTTTATAAAAATATTTAACGTTGCTGTAAAAATGAATAGCTTACCAAAAAAACGCGCCGTTAGAAAAACACGATGGCAAAAACCTACCCTCGAGGGTGATGATTTTTTACCAAAGATTGAAGTCTTTCAGTGGCAACATGGGTATAAATTTGCGTTGTCGACAAGTCACTGTGCCCTAATAACATTTGTACCACACGCAAATCAGCTCCGTGGTTTAGCAGATGCGTGGCAAAGGCATGTCGTAAGGTATGCGGTGACAAATGAGCCTGAATACCAGCTTGCCTTGCGTGCAATTTTATACGATGCCAAAACGTTTGTCTTGTCATCGTTGTGCCACGCTTACTCGGAAAAATAGTATTACTTGGTTTGCTCAATAATTGCGGGCGCCATTCTTTCAAGTATCCGGCTAAACAATCAATTGCAACTTCACCTAAGGGAACTAAACGCTCTTTATTTCCTTTACCCATGACTCTGATAACACCTTGTAACAAACTCACTTCGTTCATCTGCAAATTGACTAATTCTGACACTCGGATACCAGTTGCATATAATACTTCGAGCATCGCTTTGTCGCGAGCATTAATTGGGTCGTCGTTATTAGGAGCGGCTAATAAGTCGTCTACTTGTTGCTCA
>JBLHOI010000208.1:0-4466 GCA_047621375.1 Glaciecola sp. | reverse complement strand
AACCAGACAATGTAAGTCATGCACATAATCCAATAGATGATAATGCGCATCTGCACTTCGATGGGATGATTTTCCATGCCCTGGCAAATCGATCGCAATGACATGAAAATCATCGAGTTGCTCAATTAGTTTAGTAAAGCTCGCCGCGTTATCTAACCAACCATGCACCATTAATAATAAAGGCTTGTTCGTTTGACCATTACTCAGTGCTGCGATCTTGCGGTTTGGGATGGTGAAAATCATGTCAATGTTGCTCATTTATAGGAGTTTTCCCATTACGTAAAATTAGAATTGGCAGATAAAACAAAAGCGGCAACTGCCGCTTTTTAACTATTGTGATAAAAACTCTAGAGAGTCACACAGCGCCCTTGTTTATTGAGGGTGCTCTTGTGTCTTACTTTTTACTCTGTCACTTTCGCCTGACCTGACACGGTTATTTACGCCTGCGGTACCTGACCTACTTTTATTGGTTTGCACTCTAACCGTGGCTCTAGTATGAAAAAAACCATAAGGTCTCCAGTAATCTCGGCGTATACCCATACCCCAGTATGGTGACAGGTCAGAATAATAAAATCCAGACGTGTGATATTCCTCAGTTTCTTTCCACATATAATAACCGCTAGCTAACAAGACTGGATAGATATAAGTCTGCTCTCCGATAATGCCTTCTAAAGGGTCTCCTAACTCACCTAAGAAAGTAATTAAGCGGCCTTTCTCGAATATGAGAGGGTCAATAAAGCCGGCTACTTGCACTTTGAATCGCCCGGCGCTATCAAGGTTGGTAAGTGGCTTCCCGTAAGGATTACTCGGATATTGTAAGATTTCTACTTCCGAATACGCTTCCTTGTTCTCAACATTAACGATTTCACCGCCCCAGCGCGCCTTCACGCCCTGGCCCGTTTCACTACCGTTAATGATATTCTCAAATGGAATCAAATTTTCGTTGTCCGAAACTTTTATTTGATCGGGTACTATAGCGCATCCACCCACCAAAAAGGTAAGTGCTACGACGGATGTTTTTAACAATGAATGCATCGATTTACTCCAAAATTATCTTTGATATACGATTAAGTGCTTACTATTTACTTAAAAGATTCTCTGTTTTTCCTAGTAAAGGATTTAACAAAAATGAGTTGGCTAGCTTGATAAAATTTCTTTCTAAAATGGCTATTGAGACCATTCGAAATTAAATCATATTCACTTTTACTCTCTTTACCACTTCTTTATACGAACACAGAGCTGAATAGTGTCGTTGATGGTATCACATTTATTAATTGACTCAGTGTGCACGACTTTTGCCAAGCATTTACGAATGTGCAAATTTAGCTATTTTTATCCTTCAGGCGTAAATATCGACGCCTAGAAGTTGTGTAATATCATCTCTTTTCTCTTGCGTTTGTATTGAATTATACATTGCTAACTCTTGACCAATGCGCAAGTTAGGATTGTCGTCATAGTTAATAGATTGTTTGAAGAATTCAGCTCTTTGAAATACCTCCTCATTACCTGCAACTAATCTCTGTTGCTCAGCTTGTACAGCGCCTTTTTGCTCAGCTCCACTGCTATGTCCGAGCAGATCACGTTTAATAAGTGGAGTTTGGGATGCATTGTCAAGCGAGTCCTTCGCAATAAAAATTGCATTACTACTCTTGATGTATGCCGTATCCATTTATTCTCCCGTTAACACAGTAACCATATGCATGGCGTCAGATTATTCTTTACCTGGCAACTTTTTCCAAGTCACTTTGTCACGTAAATAAATAGGTGTGACATCGTCAACACTTATCGTTTTACCATCTTTGAATGCTTGTTTGGCAATCGGCAGAATATACTCTGCAGAAGGGTAAAGTACGTTAATCGGAGCAGCGTTTTGCAGCATTAAAAGGGCCTCGCTGTGCGCTTCCCAGCCGGTTCCAGCTCTTCCATAGGCTTGATCATCATCGCTAATTTCTGCAAATTTTGCAACAGCCTCTGCAGGCGTCAAAACGGCTTCACTCTGGCGTTCTTTGACAATGCCTCCGGCTGCACCCTGCTGAACCTCAAAATGCCCGAAATACACTTCTTGCATTCTGGCATCGATCAACACTTTGGTGATCAAATAACCATGCTGCATATAATTTTGTTGAGCCATCGCTGCTAGTGTGGAAACCTCAATGACGGGTAAGTTTGCACCAAGCGCTAAGCCTTGTACAACTCCGGTTGCAATTCGGACTCCAGTAAAACTGCCGGGCCCTCTGCCATACGCGAGTGCGTCTAAATCGCCAATTTTAATACCATGTTTAGTTAGCAGTTCATCTATCATCGGCAGTATACGTTGGCTGTGTTGTCGCGGACAGACTTCAAAAATCATGTCTGTTATGTCGTCATTTAACAATGCGACCGAGCATGCTTCGGTAGCGGTATCTATCGCTAGTATTTTCATTATTCAATCTTATTTAAAAAGGCGGCAACCGCATCCAAACTTCGAGTTCGCTTCATATTTGGCAAACTCGCAATAAACGTTTGGCCATATTGTTTTGTCACTAATCGGTTATCGCAAATAACCAATACTCCTTTATCGGTCTCATCTCGAATGAGACGCCCGGCACCTTGCTTTAATGTGATAACCGCTTTTGGAATTTGTATCTGCGCAAAAGCATTACCACCCTGCTTCTTACAATCTTCTATACGCGCCTGCAATAGAGGATCATCAGGAGATGCAAAAGGTAATTTATCAATCATAACACACAGCAGATCATTGCCCTTAACATCAACACCTTCCCAGAATGCTCCGGTTCCAAACAAAACTGCATTTTGATTTTTAAGATACTCGTCTAATAGCGCTTGTTTGGTTGTGCTACCTTGAACTAAGATAGGGTTGTCTATCTTTTCTTGCACAAGCTCAGCTACTTCACGCATCATCGCGTGGCTTGTAAACAGAATAAATGATCTACCTTTGCTCGCATCAATTAGACGACAGGCAATATCCACTAAATTGTATTTGATTGCTCTATCGTTCGGTTCTGGTAAAAACCGTGGAATACATAACATCGCTTGATTTTGATAGTCAAAGGGACTACCTAATGACAAGGTTTTTGCATTGTAGAGTCCCATATGATTTCGGTAATGATCAAAGTTATCGTCCACCATTAAAGTTGCAGACGTAAATATCCAAGCAGCATTTTGTGCTTCCATTATTGCTGAAAACTTATCAGCAATACTCAGTGGAGTAAGGTGCAGAACAATTTGTCGTGGAGTCGTTTCATACCACAAACTCACACCGGTGCGTTGAATATCAGTTACATGCCCCAGACATTGGCTGAATTCAGCTACACGCTCAATCATCATGTCGAGATCTTTATCGCGACCTTGTTGAATATTAGCAATTGCAGATAACTGCTCGAGACTTTGTTTAATAACGGCTATTTGGTTAGCAATGTCAGTTTGATCAAGCTTTTGAGCCCAATTTCCACGACTAGGATTGTGCGGAAATAACAAACGTAAATCGGCCATATGCATTTGGCACTTTTCCGCAATCTTAGCCAACTGGTCAGCATCTTTTAATACCGACCTTGTTATCGCGATAATGTCTTTGGTTAAGTCCTGAACTTGTCGACTCGAAAAGTTTTCACCAAAGTATTCACTCGCTATATCGGGCACCTGGTGTGCTTCATCAAAAATAACAACGTCAACATCCGGAATTAACTCACCGAAACCAGTATCTTTTAGCGCTAAATCTGCAAAAAACAAATGATGGTTAACAACAATCACATCTGCTTCCATCGCATTTCTTCTCGCTTTTACTAAATAGCAGTCTTCATAACTCGGACAATCTTTACCTAAACAATTATCCACTGTAGACGTTACTATTGGTAAAACTTTAGCGTCTTCTTTAATGCTTTTTAATTCTCCAATGTCACCGGTTGAGGTAGTACTCGCCCACTTTCTAACCAAACTAAATTCGTTCAGTACTTCTTTTTCAAGCAATACGTTACCGCCACCGTGCTGCGAAAGGCGGTGTAAACAAAGATAGTTAGCACGTCCCTTTAATAGTGCTGTTTTCCTCGTTTTATCTATGGCTTTTTTTACTGTGGGTAGGTCACGATGAAATAGTTGCTCTTGTAAATTTTTCGTCCCGGTCGACACAATAAATTTTTTCTTGGACAGGAGCGCTGGCGCCAAATAAGCAAAGGTTTTGCCGGTTCCAGTGCCTGCTTCAACAATCAATGAACCTCGTTCTTTGATTGTTGCGGCTACAGCTTTAGCCATTGTTGTCTGTGCTTCTCTAGGAGTAAATCCGGAGATAACTTCAGCCAAAGGACCAGGATTCGAGAAAAAGGACTCAATTTCAGACATTAATTTTTATTTTTCCCGGTGTGAGGGCAATTCAGAGTTCGTGCGACATTATGACAAATAAGCGAATCAAGTTTTTCATTATTTTAAGTCAATTACCGTAATTTATTGTTTAAGTCGAAAATAACCATCGG
>JBLHOI010000207.1:0-4484 GCA_047621375.1 Glaciecola sp. | reverse complement strand
CTTCATCTACTTGCGCTTTAGCTGCTTGAATACAGGCAAAAATACAGTTGAGTTTGGAATGTGTATTCAGTTTGGGATCTTGTACGTCAGGATAGCCTCGTCTCACATGAGAAGTGAATAACCTAACACCGTCTCCTTCTGCGAGTGCTAACGCTTTCTTATGTTCAGCAATAATAACGATGGTGGCAGGTGAAATCGTGACTCGTGGGTCTTGATAAGGTGTGGCCTTTATCCCTCGCGTAACCATTAAACGAACGTGCACGCCATCATGCATATCATTGGCGTGACAGGTGTCGTAAATGCGTTTAACTAGGGCTTCTTTACTTACACCAATATCCATGTCGAGGGCTTTAGCACCATCGTATAAGCGACGCATGTGTTGTTCAATAAAGGCAAGGTAACCTTTATGCAGCCTAATACCTTCCCAAACACCGTCACCTAAAATAAAGCCACTGTCGAAAACTGATATTTTGGCGTCTGCTCTAGGGAAAAGTTCATCATTGATATTGATTAAGATGGTTTGATTGCGCGGATCGTCTTGGTACTGATGAGTGCCTTTCGCCATTTTTTTATACCTATATTTATAGTGGATGTTACGAAGCTAGCAGTGTCTTAATGCTTGCCTTATAATTATTATTGCGTTTCAAGTTTGTAAAAAATAAAACGTCGTTGCAATAAGGTAGTCAAAATATCTACAAATTGAAATACTTACATAAATAAACTTTTATTTGATGAGGTGCACAACTATAGTAAAGACCCTTGTAGATTGTTTATTATCATTTACTTAGCATTAACCAATAGGAAAAGTCATGTTATCGATAAAGCGTTTATTGAGTCTGTTTGTTGTCTCTTTATTTTTGGGAGCTTGCGCTAGTTACGATTATCCAAGCCAAGTGAAGATTGGTGATACCATGATTGAAGCTTCTGGTGAGAGTTTAGATGGAGATATTATTGTTATGCCTAAGGATTTTGCGGGCGAGCAAACACTCTTATTATTTGGTTATGTTCAAGATTCTCAGTTTGATATTGACCGATGGTTAATTGGCTTGGACATGACGGAAACGCAAGTGGCGGTTTATGAAATACCAACGATTGCAGGCATGTTGCCAAGAATGTTCAAAACCTTCATTAATGGGGGCATGCGCAAAGGCATACCTAAAAAACTATGGAAGGGCGTAGTAACCGTTTATGCCGACGGCGACAAAGTACAGCGTTATACCGGCAATAAACGCCCCAACAATGCACGCGTTATGCTATTAGATACTGATGGTAAAGTGTTATATTTTTATGCTGATGGATTTTCAGTAGACGCACTCAAAGCAGTAAAAGCACTGGTAAAAAGTTAGGTCGTATTTAAGCAAATTAATGTGTAATCTTTCTTATCACTCTATTTTTGTATTTATTAAGTCAAGAACTGACCATTACTGCTTATAATTAGCCAACCGAGGTGCTACTTACATCGAGCCAAATAGTAGGCACTGGCGATATGCTTTGGCATTAATGGTGAAAAAAACACTCCGGATGAAGGTCCTGCAGTGGTTGTCAGTAATCACGTGAGTTTTGTTGACCGGATGTTTATATTAGCGGCCTCCCCAAGGCCGATCTGTTTCGTTGTGTTTGCGCCCATCGCGATCAATATAGCTATACTTGGCTTTATCAGAAAAGACTAATGCATCAATAGGAAGATGTATCTTATCTATTCAACAGGCGTGATATTTTTGATTTGAGTACCGCAAAGAGGGCATCTTTCTTTTAAAAAGGCAGGGTAAGTGTGCTGTAATTTTGGCGTGTTTGTTATGTTGAGCAAATATGGAAACTGAGGTTCAACATAAATATATGCTCACTTCAAAGTCGTGGTAAATAGCGCTTTAGCACTAAGACTGCAACTCGAGAATATGACAGATAGATTGATCAGCAAATGTTCTGCTATATTATCAGCACTTCATACAGGGACATAAAAATGAAAACCACCTATATAGCGATAGCACTGTTATTTCTCTCTTTTAGCGCAAAGTCGTCGTCAGATTTTAGCCAATTAGAAACTCTGTTTACTCAGTGGCGCGCCTTTGAGGTTGCTCCTTTGCATAAACTGGCGCCTGATTATCGCGAAAAAACCTTTGAAAAACGTCATACCAAATGGGCAGACTTTAGAACTCAGTTATTAGCATTTGATAAGTCGCAATGGACAGTTGCCCAGCAGGTCGATTGGTTTGTGATGCTGGCAGAACTGAACGGTTATGAATTTAATGAGAGTGTATTGAAGCCTTGGCAAAGAGATCCTGCGTTTTACAAGCAGGTATGGACATACAAAAGTGATGTTCCAGCGCATGAAGGGCCAAGCCCTCATTATCTCACCGAGCTATGGAGCTACTCATTCCCAATTGGTGTGAGCGAGCAGAGTAGGCTGACTAATGATTTGTCTCGCATAAAACCTTTTCATCTCCAAGCTAAAGAGAATTTAACTGGCAACGCCAGAGAGCTATGGATAGCAGGTATTCGTGATATTCAGATGCAGCAACAGAACTTAATCGACATTACGCAACAAATTGAAACAACTAAAAATGCAACGCTAATAAAAACACACCAACAAGCGATACAATCTACGGCGCAATTTGTGGTATGGCTGCAACAGCAAAGCGCGAGCAAAACCGGGCCCTCAGGGCTTGGAATTGAGCGGTATAGTTGGTATCAAAAACACGTGCATTTACTGTCTATGACTTGGCAGGACGAAGAAAGATTACTGCGTCGAGAACTCGACAGAGCTTGGTCGTCATTAAAGTTAGAAGAACAACGCAATATCGGATTACCAGCATTAGTATCGGTTAAAAATGCAGAAGAATATAACTTGTTGGCGGAACGGTCGGCTGAATTTTTTCTTTCTTTTTTGGATGAAAAAAATATTGTAACTGTTGCTGACTATTTTAAACCAGCGCTTTATGAAAGACTAGGTAAGTTTGAACCAGAAGCAACTCGTCACTTCTTTTACATTGGCACTCACCTTGATCCTACGCCTTTATATTCGCATTTTTACCATTGGTTTGAGCTAGCGATAATGGAGAACGATCCCAACCCCAGAAGCATTAGAAAGAACGCACTTTTGTATAATATTTTTGATAGTCGTAACGAAGGCACTGCCACGGCTGTTGAAGAAATATTTATGCATGCGGGTCTTTACGATCACAATCCTCGAGCCCGAGAAATTGTTTGGATCATGCTTGCTCAGAGGGCCGCTAGAGGTCTTGGGTCTTTATATGCTCATGCAAACCAAATGACGATGGAACAAGCCGGTGAAATTCATATGAATTACACGCCCAGAGGATGGATGAAGACAGAACCTGATTTACTTATCTTTGAGCAACATCTTTATTTACGTCAACCTGGTTATGGGACCAGTTACGTTACGGGCAAAGCTTTATTAGATAGTGCGATAGCACAAAAAGCTAAACTTGATGAAGAGCAGGATCGAACTTTCGTGCTGAAATCATTCTTTGACCAACTAAATAGCATCGGCGGTATTCCGATTACGTTGGGTACTTGGGAGATGACCGGTAATAAACCTGCTTTTCTCAATGAGGTTGAGGAAGTGGCAAGAGGGAAAGATAAAAAAGCCCCAGCTATAGAGTAAACTAGGGGCAGTATTCTCGATTTTACTTTAGCCAAACAGCTTTAATGCAAGCGACCTTCGGCTGAATTAAAATACAACCAAGCCATTTTTACTTGCAGTTCTAAGGTGCTTAATTACTGGCGTTAACAACATTCGCTTTGTTTTTATTAACGGCCTGGGCTTTTTGATCGGTTCCTGTTTTCTCATGATATCCACCAAAAGGGATGGTTGAAAGCGCAGTGTAGTTGACTCTCTTCGCTAACGGCACATAGTCAGTGAAGGCCGTATTGATTGCCGTTGAAATAATAGCACCAATTAATCCACCACCAGAGTCACCCCCGGTATCCACGACGATGGTATCGGCATATTGCCAAAGTACTTCTTTGTTCGTGGTTGAAACCAATTCATACGATATCCCTACCGTAACATTGCCTCCAATCACAAAATAAGAGGTATCCCACTGGTTAATGTTCACGAACATAACAGCGTCAGCACCGTACATCGTTTTAAACAAGCCGGTATCGACGTTCGTTAACTGAGCACCATCTACAATGCCTTGCTCTTGAATCAGTCTATTGGTTACTTCAATAGGCAGGACGTAATAGCCCATGCGAGTAAGAGGCTCAGCAACAGTGGTTGCATAATACTCAGTTGCCTCAGCAGCTGTTGTATTGTTAATCGCGGGCACCACTAATATGGTAATAGGTTTAGCTTGGTACATTTTTGGAAATGCTTCTTCTTTAGAAATAAAGGATGAAGCACAGCCACTTAGGACAAAAGCCATGATAACTAGCAAGGAAACTCGCTTTATTCTTTTTAGTATATCAGTCATTTTTTAAGCCCCATTTCTTTTTTTCAGTTCAAGCACCAGTGTCTTTGA
>JBLHOI010000206.1:0-4519 GCA_047621375.1 Glaciecola sp. | reverse complement strand
AACTATCACTTGTGGTAAAACAGGATATTGTTATTCAATCGCTCGAATCTGATTATGATTGGAGAGTACTTGAAGTCCTAGGTCCACTCAATTTATCAATGGTCGGCATAATGGCTGAAATTAGTGCTATTCTCGCGGCAGCAAAAATTAGTATTTTTGTCGTATCGACATTTGAAACAGACTACTTTTTAGTAAAATCAGACTCATTAGCAAAAACAGTCGCTGCGTTGAAGAAAGCTCGATATGAAGTAATACAATAAACAATATTCTTAGTATTGATAACAATCAGATTGAAAAGGATACATAAAAAGTGACAACCTTATACGGCATACCCAATTGCGATACGCTGAAGAAAGCAAAGAAGTGGCTTGAATTGAATCAAATAGATTATCAATTTCACGATTATAGAAAAGATGGTTTGGATGAACAGTGGTTGACTAACACTGAAGCTAAAGTAGGTTGGGAAAGTATGGTAAACAAACGTGGAACCACCTTTAGAAATTTAACTGACGTACAAAAAAATGAAATTAATAGAGAAACAGCATTAACGCTTATGCTTGAATTTCCAGCGATAATAAAACGTCCTATTTTATTCAACAATGGAATCTACTATGTTGGCTTTAATGCCGATAATTATAGAAAGGTATTTGCATAATGCGCGATGTCATTAAAACAACTTTCGAATTGGTATCACGCCAATCGGTTACACCCGAAGATGAAGGATGCCAAAATTATATGGATGCCATTTTATCTCCACTTGGCTTCAAGAATGAATCGATGGTTTTTGAGGATACAACGAATATGTGGTCTCGTAAGGGAACAGATAAGCCAGTTTTTTGCTTTGCTGGGCATACTGATGTTGTGCCGACTGGGCCCGCTGAAAAGTGGAAATATCCGCCATTTGAACCGACCATAAATGAAGGTTATATTTACGGTCGTGGCACTGCCGATATGAAAGGCAGCTTAGCGGCAATGCTATGCGCAACCGAGCGTTTTGTGCATGATCACCCAGACCACAAAGGTTCTATTGCATATCTCATTACCAGTGATGAAGAAGGTCCTTTTATTAATGGCACAACACGCGTCATTGACACCTTGGAAGCGAGAAATGAAAAAATTGACTACTGTATTGTTGGTGAACCTTCAAGCACAGAGAAAACCGGTGATGTGATTAAAAATGGACGACGAGGTTCATTGACAGGCGATCTCATAGTAAAAGGGATACAGGGACACGTTGCCTACCCTCATTTAGTAAAAAATCCGATACATGCGATTTCACCCGTGTTAACTGAGCTAGCTTCAACAACGTGGGATCACGGTAACGATTTTTTTCCGCCAACCAGCTTTCAAGTATCAAACATTCATGCAGGGACTGGCGCAGGTAATGTAGTACCAGGGACAGCAGAGGTTTGTTTTAACTTCCGCTTTTCGACAGAAGTCACCGATCAACAACTGATCGAGAGAGTCGTGGCATTGCTGACGAAGTACAATATTGAGTATGAAATTAAATGGACGTTTAACGGCCAACCTTTCTTAACTGATAGAGGAACATTAGTTGACGCTGTTGTCGAAAGCATTAAAGAAGTAACCGGAATAGACACCGAGTTATCCACTGCTGGAGGCACTTCAGATGGGCGTTTTATTGCACCAACAGGAGCACAAGTTATTGAATTAGGTCCTGAAAATGCAACCATTCACAAATTAGATGAACGCGTTAGTATTGAAAACATAAAGACACTGGAAGACATCTATTACGCAACATTGGTGCGCATTTTAGCATGATTTCGGCACAGCAAATACTGGGTTTAAATGATGAACATGTCATCTTCATTGACGATAAGCACCAATTGCAACCGCTCGTTATCGGTGCGTTTACACAAATGCAGCAGGCCGCTAAACTGGAAGGTCATGACCTACAACTTGTCAGCAGTTACCGTAGTTTTTCAAAACAAGAGAGTATTTGGAATAGAAAATGGAAAGGAGAGCTAAAACTCAATACCCTCGATGATAAAGTACTTGATCCAGCTTCGTTAGGCGACATAGAAAAAATGCATGCCATTTTGCTCTGGTCAGCCCTTCCTGGCGGCAGCAGACATCATTGGGGGACCGACTTCGACGTGTTCGACCGAACTAAAGTTGAAGCTCGTGAAGCTTCGTTTGAACTGGTTTCAAGAGAATATAAAGATGATGGGCCATGTGCGGAGTTGGCTAAATGGTTACAAAACAACGCGGCTTCATTTGGTTTTGAACGCCCTTATGCAGAATATGTTGGCGGAGTTGCTGCAGAGCCTTGGCATTTATCTTATTCACCAATTGCGAACCAAATAATTACATCATTTTCAGTTGAAATATTACGTAAACAATTAATTGAATCAAACATTTTGGGCTTGGATACTGTATTGTCAGACCTCAACATACTGTTTGAACGTTACACATTAAATAGAGGGATTAAATGAGCACATGGCTTGTCGTTATCATCATCGTTATTGCACTGGCTTTTATCATAGGTACAGTTACAGCTTTACTTAAAGCAAAGCCGTTTCATTTTTCTGAAGAGTATGAAGAATCACAAAAACAGAAAACCAAAGAAAATGATGACGATAACAATAGTTCTGGTTTAATTTAGATTAAAAAGGCAGTTTTAATTTAGATTGAAAAGGCTGCTTTAATTTTAGTCTGCTTTGATTTCAGTATGTATTCATTTGCCATTGCTCACACTTGCGCTTAGCTAGTTTGTCCTTAGATAAATTTAAGACAGATTTGCAAGTGTTAGGACTACCTGCAAAATAGCTACAGTGGCTACTGCCCTTTTAATAATTTCCTAATCTTTTCACTTAATCCTTGGTGTTTATTCTCTCCATAGCCAACCATAGGCTGGCGCCCCCACACAGGTGCAGGCCAAGCAATATCATCTTTGAAGCGACAGAGGTGATGCACATGCAGTTGAGAAACAATATTACCAATAGCCGCAACGTTCAGCTTATCTGGATGGAATCCTTTTTTTAACGCTCTACTTAGTATTGCAGACTCTTGCCACAGCGCAGCCTGTTGCACATCAGTGAGCTCTATTATTTCTGTTACGTTATTAATTTCTGGAATTAACACGCACCAAATAAATTGACTGTCATTTATCAACCGCACTTGCGAAAGTAGTAAGTTACACACAAAGAAACTGTCGTTCTGTAAGCGCTGGTCTAGCTCAAATATCACAGGGCACCACCGTTAATAAAGCTCGCTGGCCTAAAGCTACATTTGCATTTGGAAAAACGATCGCTTCACCATCCTCAAGTGTTCGATATTCAATAGTGTCATCTGTCGCCAATAACGTACCTTTTGGAAAATCCGAAAAATTTGGAATATTGTCAGAGAAATGCAATTTGAAATCAACAGAATGCTTATCAATTACTTGTTTCACATTAAAAATGTCTAATGGGCACTCATTGAACGGCGGTAAATTAGGTTCTTGTTCACTAATCAACTGACTTAACATGTTGATAACCTGACTAAATTTCGTCATGTTGTTTTCACCAAAAGGCTTTACTTTACCAAGCTCGACAGTGAAAGCATGGGTACAGTAGTTAAACGAAGTGTAATAACTAAAGGTAGACGTTGGTGATTGTGAGAGGAGAATGGTATTGACCGCACATGCTGATAGAAACTGTAACTGTTCTTTATTATATTGGTGTCCGTGCAGATAAGGATAAACTGCAAATTTTTCGTTTTTTGACTCTCTAATTGCTGTATGCAGATCATAGTGAATACGGGTTGAGATATCATGCGATATAGGAGTTTGTAAGTCAGCATCGAAAAAACGTTGTACTTCGCGTTTTATCTCTTGTGCACGCACCTGTTCTTGATTTTCCGTTGACAGCGAATCATTAAATAACCTATTTAAGTTTTCTTCAATAAAACGCTCTCCTATATTCATTGCAGGCAAATTACCAAATATGAACATGACTCTGTGCCGAGTTTGTATTTTTTCTTGTAATAAATCTTCTACCAATTTATCACAAATCTCAATTGGCGCAGTCTCATTGCCATGAACACCGGATGAAAGCAAGATTGTTTTGGCTGAAGCTGGCGACTCTGGTTCGAATGTTATGATACCTGGACAACAAAACTCTACGGTTGTGCCGTTATCTAGCCTAATCTTTTGATTATTTTGGATTGTCTCAGGTGAAAATCTTGAACGTGCTAAGAAGCTAATTGAATTTGTTGGCATATCGTTTATTTAGAATAATTAAACACGCGTTTATCATAACACTAACCTGCAGCTGTCCGTATATTATCTGCCAATAAGCGTTCAAAATTTCCGGTTTCGCGGAGGCTGAAAAATGAATCAAACTTTACTGCTGGTGAAAATAAAAAGCCCTGTCCACTAGAAATCCCCAACTTTTTTAAAATATTTAGCTGTTGAACAGTTTCAATACCTTCGGCAACCACTTCACACTTTTTAGCATCACAGATAAGCTTTGCTGCTTTAACAATTACTTTATTGACTGGATTTTCTGTGAAATCC
>JBLHOI010000205.1:0-4523 GCA_047621375.1 Glaciecola sp. | reverse complement strand
TTCCCCTATTTTATGCGTAAATAGCCGTTTTTTTGTGTTCTAAATAGGCTAACAGCCCCGCATTTTCATTGCGGCGCATTGTATTCTGCTGTAACCTACGCGACCTTAGTATCGCCTAGCAACATAAACAAGCTATTTTGCGCGGCGGTTCCTACTTAACAGCGTGTTAGGTCTCATCAGTTCTTCAAACGAGTATAACCATGTCATTTACATCCTTAGGATTATCTCCTCTTATTCTTCAGGCTATAGAAGAAAAGGGCTACAAACAACCATCGCCAATCCAAGAGCAAGGGATCCCGGTTGTATTAGAAGGCAAGGATGTCATGGCCGCTGCGCAAACAGGTACAGGCAAGACTGCTGCGTTTACGCTGCCGATCCTGTCCATGTTTGAGAACTCGACACCGGCGGCAGCTAATAATGTGAAGGCCCTTATCTTAACGCCAACAAGAGAATTAGCAGCTCAAATCGATGAAAATATTCGTCACTATGGTAAACATTTAAACCTGAAGACTCAGGTTGTGTTTGGCGGTGTAGGTATTAATCCTCAAATGCTTAAACTGCGCAGGGGAGCTGATATATTAGTCGCGACGCCTGGGCGGTTAATGGATTTGTATCAACAAAAAGCAGTAAAATTTTCTCAACTTGAAATATTAGTACTTGATGAAGCCGACCGCATGCTAGATATGGGCTTTATCCACGATATTAAGAAAATCATGGCATTGCTTCCTAAGAAACGACAGAACCTTCTTTTTTCCGCTACTTTTTCAGATGATATTCGTAAGTTAGCTAAAACAATCGTGAATAACCCGGTAGAAATTTCGGTTAATACTAAAAATAGCACTGCATCAGCTGTTGAGCAGGTCATTATTCCGGTAGATAAAACAAAAAAGAATGAATTGTTGAGTCATTTGATCGTCGAAAATAATTGGCATCAAGTCTTGGTTTTCTGCAGAACAAAGCATGGCGCAGATAGACTCGCAAAGTTTCTAATTAAGAAAAACATCAGTGCATCAGCTATTCATGGCAACAAAAGCCAGGGTGCCAGAACCCGAGCGTTGGCCGACTTTAAAAACGGTAAAGTCCAAGTCTTAGCCGCTACTGATATCGCTGCTAGAGGTATCGATATCAATGAGCTACCACAAATCGTGAACTTTGATTTACCTAACGTTGCTGAAGATTACGTTCACCGAATAGGCCGCACAGGAAGAGCGGGTGCAACGGGCCACGCGTATAGTTTTGCAACTATTGAAGATAAAAAGAATATTAGCGAAATCCAAAGTTTGATAGGTAAGGTCATTGCAACCGAGGTGATAAAAGGCTTTGAGCCAAATGAAAAATTAGCACCTGTTGCTTTAAAAGCACAAAAACCTAAGCGTCCTAAAGCACCTAGAAATGCTCATACCGATGGCGCAAGCGGAAATCGTCAAGGCCGAGGCGATAAACCAAAGCAACCTAGAAGAGCATAGCCTGGCAGGTGCTCGGTCGGCATTGACTACCTGAGGCACTTTATTTATTCTACAAAATTAATGGGCGACTATTTCGCCCTTTTTTTATGCCTGATAAATCTGTTTTATATCACTGATTTTAGCCTTACTACGAGTTGGCGCATCCTTGTCATGGTCAGCGTTTCCGCTGATAAGCCGTCCCATAAATATCAATGATGCTTGTATATAATCCGCTTACCCGCTAATTTATGCGCATAACCACTTACATTGGCAATCAACATGACTTCAACTGCGGCTTCAACCGAACAAAAACACTATTCGACCTGTACTTTGTGTGAGGCTATGTGTGGTATCGAAGTCACCACTATAAACCGTGAAATATTATCCATTGTAGGGGATAAAAAAAACCCTTTTAGTGAAGGTCATGTCTGCCCTAAAGCGATGGCGTTAAAAGATTTATACGATGACCCCGATCGCATTAAAATGCCCTTAGAAAAAACGACGGATGGGTGGCAAGAAATCTCATGGGAAGACGCGCTAGATAAAGCTGCTACTGGTTTGTTTGAAACTCAGCAAAAGCACGGAGTGGAATCGGTAGCGACTTATTTAGGCAACCCTAATGCACATAATATGGGGTCGATATTATTTGGCCCTTATTTCTATCGTGCACTGAAGTCACATAATCGTTATTCAGCGACGTCGGTTGATCAGCTTCCACATCATATTGTCAGTCGACTGCTGTTTGGTCACCAATCGCAAATTCCTATTCCTGACATTGATCATACAGATTATTTTATGATCATTGGGGGCAATCCTTTAGCATCAAACGGCAGCATAATGACCGTGCCGCACATAAAACGCAGATTAAAAGCCATTCAAAGCAGACAAGGAAAAGTGGTTGTTATTGACCCTAAAAAGTCGGAAACAGCAGATATGAGCAGCGAACATCATTTTATTAAACCCGGTACTGACGCATTATTACTGCTTGCCATGATCAATACCTTGTTTGCTACGCACAAAGAGGCCCCCGCAAGACTGCTTGAGTTTGCACCTCAGTTATTAGAGATTGAGCAATTTGTACTACCCTATACTCCACAAAAAGTGGCAAGCAAGATCGGTATGACATCAGCTCAAATCGAACAGTTAGTGAGTGATTTTTGCGCGGCTGAATCGGCGGTTTGCTACGGAAGAATGGGCGCAAGCGTACAAGCATTTGGCACGTTGACACAATATTTAATTATGCTATTCAATATGTTAACGGGTAACTTGGATAAACGCGGTGGGATGATGTTTACTCAACCAGCTGCAGACCTCTTACCTCATTCTGGCCGGGGTTCAATTGGTCACTTTCATACTCGGGTGCGCAAACTTCCAGCCTTTGCTGGTGAATTTCCAGTCTCGGCGTTAGCTGAAGAAATGTTAACACCGGGAGAAGGTCAAATAAAAGCAATGGTCTTAGGTGCTGGGAATCCGATTATTTGCACGCCTAATGGACAGCAGCTTGATGTGGCATTTAAAAACCTCGACTTTGTGGTTGCTATTGATTTTTTTATGACCGAAAGTACCAGACACGCAAATATTATTTTACCGCCAGTAACGGCGCTTGAGCGAGATCACTACGATATTGTTTTTCATAATTTCGCTGTTCGTAACAGCACTAAATATTCGCCTGCTATATTCCCGCCGGAAGCAAACAGCAAAACAGATTGGCAGATATATCTTGGTCTAGCTGAGCGACTTGACAAACTAAATGGCTTACCCACTGAAAAGTATCAAATGCTATGGGATAAAAAACCAACAGGTGTGGTCGATGATATGTTGCAGATGGGGCGTTACC
The DNA here is from genome assembly GCA_047621375.1 of Glaciecola sp. Classification (GTDB taxonomy): domain Bacteria; phylum Pseudomonadota; class Gammaproteobacteria; order Enterobacterales; family Alteromonadaceae; genus Glaciecola. The sequence goes on along the minus strand of JBLHOI010000205.1, from coordinate 1,241 downwards.
AGCATGCAGGACGACCTATTAGCATCGCTACTTTGTTAGATCTGCCACATGGTATCGATTTAGGGCCACTCCAACCTGATCTACCCGACGCAATTTTTCACGCTGATAAAAAGATCGACATGAGTTTTGATTATTTTATGCCAGACTTAACGCGTTTGGATAAGCACTTTTTTGCGACTACGGTGGCAGATGACAGCAGTCTGCAACTTATTGGCAGGCGTCATTTAAAAACTAATAACTCGTGGTTGCACAATAGTAAGCGCATGGTGAAGGGGACTAACAACGGACTGTCTCGTTGCACCGCGCAAATTCATCCTGATGATGCAGTGAAATTTGCAATACAAGACAAACAGATGATCAACGTAAAATCGCGTGTGGGTGAAATCAGTTTACCAGCAGAAATTACGGTTAAAATCATGCCCGGTGTTATCTCAATCCCACATGGTTGGGGTCACAACAAAAAAGGTATGCGTCTGCAAACCGCAGAACAACATGCAGGTGTGAGTGTGAATGACCTAACCGATGAAATGGTGATCGATGAATTGTCAGGCAACGCCGTGCTGAACGGCGTTCCGGTTTGGATAGAGGCAAGCTCAGGAAGCAAAGTAAAATGAAGCCATAAGAGGCTTCATTTGTTTTAGAATACGACAGACTTGCCTCGGCCATTTTTTTCTGATGCCGCTTCAAGTATTTCGCGGTTATGCACAATGATCTGCATGTCACCAAATTGACTTTGACGCATTATATAGCCCATTTTTTCAAGTTGACTGATAACTTGTTGATCAAGACCATCGTGGTATCTAATCTCGTCTTTTGGCAACAATTGGTGGTGAAACCGAGGTTGGTCGACAGATTCTTGCGCACTCATACCAAACTCTAATGCATTCAATATAGACAAATAAACTGAACTGATAATAGTTGTTCCGCCTGGTGAACCCGTTACCATAACCACTTTATTGTCTCGCAACACGATGCTTGGTGTCATTGATGACAACATACGTTTTCGCGGTTGAATTTCATTCGCTTCGCCTCCTACGGCTCCAAATACGTTGGCTACACCAGGTTTAGCACTGAAATCGTCCATCTCATCATTCAGCAAAAAGCCGGCGCCCTCGACAACTACGCCGCTACCAAAACCTAAATTAATTGTCGTGGTATTAGATACTGAGTTTCCCCATTTATCCAAAATTGAAAAATGAGTAGTTTGTTCACTCTCTTTCAATCCAGGTTGAATGCTGTTG
>JBLHOI010000204.1:0-4524 GCA_047621375.1 Glaciecola sp. | reverse complement strand
TTGAAAATGCTATTTTATTCTTAAAAAAACAACAAGAGAATTATAAAATATCAATTGAAAAATATACAGACTACATTTTTTCAGCTGAGCGTATTATGGAAAATCAGGGGATAGATGAAGTTTCTTATTTAATTAAAGACGTCGGCATTAGGGTTCCTGATAATATTATTCACGAAACCCAAAGGCATCAGCCACAAAAACAACGAAGCGTATCTTGCTTCGAAAATAAAGAAAAAATGAAGAAGCATTTTAATAGATATATGCAACAACATTTTGCTTGAAATGTTCAATGAAGGAAAAAATCTTTAATGAAAAAAATATTTATAGCAGGTCACCGTGGCATGGTCGGTTCAGCCATTGTTAGGCAATTGCAAGCACGTGGTGATGCAGAATTAATCTTGCGTACTCGCGCAGAGTTAGATTTAACTAATCAGCAAGCAGTTGCCGAATTTTTTAAGGCAGAGCAAATTGATGAAGTTTATCTGGCGGCGGCCAAAGTGGGTGGCATTATCGCTAACAACACATATCCGGCTGAGTTCATTTATGAAAATTTGATGATTGAATGCAATATTATTCACTCAGCTCATATGGCTGGCATACAACAGTTGTTGTTTTTGGGTTCTTCATGTATTTATCCTAAATTGGCAACACAGCCTATGGCTGAATCTGCATTGTTAACAGCTACTTTAGAACCAACCAATGAACCCTATGCCATTGCAAAAATCGCAGGTATAAAATTGTGTGAGTCTTATAACCGCCAGTATGGCCGTGATTATCGCAGTGTGATGCCGACCAATTTGTATGGGCCTCATGATAACTTTCACCCTGAGAACTCTCATGTCATCCCTGCTTTATTGCGTCGTTTTCACGAAGCAAAACTCAATGGTGATAAGCAGGTTGTTGCATGGGGCAGTGGTAAACCCATGCGCGAGTTTTTGCACGTTAATGATATGGCTGCAGCGTCTATTCATGTTATGGAATTGGATAAAACTGTATACGACGACAATACCGAGCCTATGCTGAGTCACATTAATGTGGGGACTGGCGTGGATTGCACGATCCGTGAATTGGTTGAGACCGTTGCAAAAGTAATAGGGTTCGAGGGCGAAATTGTATTTGATAGTACTAAACCTGATGGTGCCCCGCGCAAACTGATGAACGTCGATAGACTCAAAGCGTTAGGTTGGCAATATTCATACTCTCTAGAGGAGGGTTTACAAGACGCCTATCAGTGGTTTTTAGATAATCAGGATAGTTTTAGGCAGGCCTGAAACTGTAAATAGACAGCAAGAGAATTTCACCACAGAGGTCACAGAGAACACAGAGGGAATGATTTTGGGTTAAGACGATTTCATGTGTTCTTAACTCTGAGACCTCGGCGTCCTCTGTGGTGAATTAGTTTTTTGTTTTGTTTTTTTAACTCTGAGATCTCGGCGTCCTCTGTGGTGAAATAGTTTTTTGTTTTGTTAACTTTGAGATATCCGTGCGCGGCACCCGGAGACCTCTTTGGTGAAATGTTTTTAATCTTTAGAAAATAATAAGAGTAAGTATGTTTTTAGATGAGAGCACTTTTAAAACGGTCATAGCTTCAACTCCTTTGGTGTCGATCGACTTAGTGATAAAAAACACTCATGGCGAGTATTTGTTAGGGTTTCGGAATAATCGGCCGGCGCAGGGATTTTGGTTTGTTCCTGGTGGGCGGGTTTTAAAAGATGAGACGATGGATGACGCGTTTATTCGCTTGTGTCAGAATGAACTAGGGGTTGATTTGACGCGGCAGCAAGCAGTCTTTCTTGGGCCGTTTGAGCATTTTTACGACGATTGTGTGTTTGGCGAAGATATCACGACTCATTATGTGGTGTTGGGCTACGGCCTTACAATTGATATTGATTTGGCAAGCTTGCCCCAAGACCAACACAACCAGTATCGATGGGTAAATGAAGCCGAGTTGCTTGCTGATGAAAAGGTGCACATCCACAGCAAATGGTATTTTCAATGAGTGATGTAAAAGTATTTGTTATCGTCTCGCACCCGCGCTCGGGGAGCACATTTCTGGCTAATAACTTGCGACAATTTGAAGAGTTTAATTGTGTAATGGAACCTTTTCATCAGAACGCAGCAGTGGTTACTCAGCATCTAATAGGTGAATTTGCAGATAGGGGGCGAAACTATCTAAGTACCCTTGAAGATGAAAATCTAGACTTACAAAAATATAGCCATGAGCATGTTTTAAAGTATTTGAAAGAGTTAAAAGGTTTATGTTCTAAGCCTTACTTGGTGCTAAAACTTTTTCCTGGACATTTACCATTCGAAGCACTTCAACTTTTATTAAAGACGGTTGATGGCGTTATTTTTTTAAATCGAAATGTCGTACATAGCTACATATCCAACGAGATTGCCAAAGCAAATAATGTTTATGGTGGGAAAGATACGAGTAACGAAAAACCAGAATTTAGTAAGTCTGGATTTGTTTGGTGGAATAATTATATAAGTGATTTTATGTTGCGGGTTGAAGATTTTGTTTTCAGCTCTCAAATTAAAAATATCAGCTTGTTTTACGAAAGTCTTTTGCAGACGGATAACACATCAGACTTTTTAAAAAGTCGCATGAAAGCCTTCGGGCTAGAGTTGAACGTTGTAGGTAACAAAAAGACTAACACCCGGCAAGATAGTCGAACCTTAGCCAGCGATAAAGTATTAAATCCTGAGTTTATGATGGATTATTTACGTTCTATTGAGCTCGACTACCTGAATGATGTGCGAGTAAGTTCCGGCCTGTTATCTAAGCTTGTAAAGCCTGAGTGAAACACTTGGTATAAAGTTTGACAGGAATTTGGCAACAAGCCTTAGTTAAGGCGCAACTAATTAATTTATATCCTCAGTCAGAAATGAATATTTAGAGACTATTTGATTATCTATACCTTACATATTGAGCTTTTTCAGCTATTTTTGGAACTCTCTAAGATGCATCATTTGTTGATGTGGTATATTATGCGCGCCTTTTGAAATGGAGCATAAGGAAGCTGTTTAAGATGCAAAAATTAAAAAGTATTGTTAAAAAAGTATTGGGCCGTGATGGGATTCAATACCACATAGACACAGTATCTGCGGATGCCGTTTCTGGGTGGGCTTGCAATACACACAGGCCTTCGCGTCCTTGTCTGATTGAATTAAAACAAGCTGACACTGTGATTGCCTCCACACAGGCTGCAACCCTCAGAGAAGATCTTCTTACTGCTGGTATTGGCAATGGCTGTCACGGGTTTTCAATCCAATTGGAAATGTTGCCATTTTCTGCCGAAGCAAGAGAAGTGCACATATATATTAATAGAAAACGTGTCACGTCTTCCCCAATCGTACTGAAAAGCAGTTTTACTAATATACTAGGTGATTTTGCGATTGAAGTTGAAAAACGTATGGATGCCATGCTGTCAATTCAAAGCGAGCGAATGCAGCGAGAGTTTGATTATCTGAAACAACAACTGGAAAAGTAATTAATGCTACTAAACCATCCTGATGTTGTGATTTTTTGCCCTTTGCCACCAAAACCAAATGGTATTGCAGATTATTTAGCCGAGCAATTGCCCTACTTCAGTAATAAAATTGATGTTTGCGTGGTCATAGAAAATACCGCTCCTACTCCTACCGAAATTGACGCTTCGATTACTGTTTTAAGGTTAGCTGAATATTTGGTCATTCAAGAGCAGTTTTCACATACTCCCCATCTTTATCATGTAGGTAATAATCCAGACACAAAATATATGCTTCCTGTGCTGTTAAATCGCCCGGGTATTGTGATGGTTCACGATCTTAACTTACACTACTTAATTGATTTGACCAACCTTAGTCAGGGGGATGAGGCTGCCTACACCTTGGCCCTATTTAACCAATATGGTGTGGCAGGAAAGTCAATAGGTGAGCAACTACAAAAATATCGCTGGAAAGGCAGTCATATGCCCCACGAATTATTAATGAGTGGTTCCATAACAGATGCAGCATCTCGTATTGTAGTGCATTCAAAGTATTCGGCGAACCGGATAGGTGCAACTGGTGTTAGTAATATCTCAATTATTCCTCATCATTTGTCCCCAGAGATACGACAGCATCAACCAAAGTTGAAAATGGCCTATCGCGGAGAACTTGGATTACCCGGGAATAAAGTTGTAATCACCTCTATGGGTTTCATTGCAAAAGCTAAGCAAATTCGTGCCGTATTAGATTCTCTTAAAGTATTAAAAGAGGAAGGCAGAGATTTTATATACGTGTTAGCGGGTCAGTGCAAACAACATGAATATGATGTTTATCAGGATATTGCAGAGTGTGGTCTGCAAGATAATGTATTGGTGACCGGATTTCTGAGCTCTGAACAATTTTTCAAATTTCTTATCGCTTCAGATTTTATAGTAAATTTACGTTATCCGACCGGTGGTGAATCATCAGGCACACTTACGCGGGCCTTTGGGCTTGGCTTAGGGTGTATCGTAGTGAATATTGGTCCCTTCGCAGAAATTCCGGAAAATTGTG
>JBLHOI010000203.1:0-4530 GCA_047621375.1 Glaciecola sp. | reverse complement strand
AAACCCGATTGCTAGAACAGGTGGCTTAATCGCAAAGGTCTGGTAAAGTTTAGCTATAAGGCCAATCTTACAACGAAAAGAATACTATGAAATGAAGTCACTGGCTGATACGCCGGTTACCACGCTTAAAGGTGTCGGAGCAAAAGTTGCGGAAAAACTAAAAAAACTCGGTCTTGTTACGCTTCAAGACGTGATTTTTCACCTTCCTGCTAGATATGAAGATCGCACGCGAATTTACCCTATGGTCGACTTGCATGCGTATCTGCATGTATCGATCCAAGGCGAGATCATGTCAGCCGACATTCAATATGGTAAACGTCGTATGTTACTAGTCAAAGTGAGTGATGGTAGCGGTTCTGTTACTCTGCGTTTTTTCCATTTTTCGGCTGGACAAACAAAGTCATTAGCCATTGGCAATATTATTCGCGCTTTTGGTGAGGTTCGCACAGGTAAAGCAAACTTTGAAATGATGCATCCAGAATACAAGATAGTTGATGACCCCGAAAATACAAGCCTAGAAGAATCACTAACACCTGTTTATCCAACAACCGAAGGTGTTAGGCAACTTACGCTGCGCAGTTTAACTGAGCAAGCTTTGAAGCAACTGGACAAAGGCGCATTATTAGAGTTATTGCCGAATGGCCTATATGAGCAACAAGTATCTCTAACCGATGCGTTGCATATAGTGCACCGACCACCGCCAGATACCGTAATTGAAGATTTGATTGAGGGCAGGCATCCTGCCCAAAAGCGCTTGGTGATTGAGGAGCTGTTGGCACATCATTTAAGTATGTTAAAAGTACGCTCGCAATCTAATTCTGAACCGGGCATTGCGGTACCAATAGATGAGCCACTTAAACAAAAATTTTTAGCTAGCCTTCCGTACCAACCAACAGGCGCGCAAGCTCGCGTGGTCAGCGAAATTGAGCAAGATATGCAGCATGCTCAACCTATGATGCGTTTAATACAGGGAGACGTTGGCTCAGGTAAAACGCTGGTTGCAGCACTCAGTTCATTATCCGCTATTAGCGCAGGCTATCAAGTTGCCTTGATGGCACCAACCGAACTCTTGGCGGAACAGCACACTCGTAATTTTACGGATTGGTTCACGCCTCTTGGTATCACCGTAGGCTGGCTGGCGGGCAAGTTAAAAGGTAAAGCCAGAATCGAAACCCTGGAACAACTAGAGCTGGGCAAGATCCAAATGCTTGTAGGGACTCATGCCATATTTCAAGAACAAGTAGAATACAAGAATCTGGCAATGGTGATTGTTGATGAGCAGCACCGTTTTGGTGTTCATCAGCGCTTGGCGTTGCGTAAAAAAGGTGAAAAGCTTGGCAAATACCCTCATCAATTAATAATGACCGCAACGCCTATTCCAAGAACGTTAGCCATGACAGCCTACGCTGATTTAGACACCTCTATTATCGATGAATTACCCCCCGGTAGAACCCCGGTAACAACTGTAGTGTTGCCGGACAGCAGGCGCGGCGATGTAATTGAGCGTGTCCGCAAGGCCGCTGTTGAACAAAAACGCCAAATATATTGGGTGTGTACTCTTATTGACGAATCAGAAGTACTGCAATGCCAAGCTGCCGAAGATGCCGCAGTTGCATTGAGGACTACGTTAACAGAGCTAAAAGTTGGATTGGTTCACGGGCGCTTGAAAGCAGCAGATAAACAACAAGTCATGGATGATTTTAAACAGGGCAAGCTGGATTTGCTGGTCGCAACTACCGTCATTGAAGTTGGCGTTGATGTTCCCAATGCGAGCTTAATGATTATTGAAAATCCAGAACGGTTGGGTTTGGCACAATTGCATCAATTGCGTGGCAGAGTAGGACGTGGGTCGGTTGAAAGTCACTGTGTACTAATGTACTCAGGTCCGCTATCTAAAACAGCCAGTAAACGTTTAGGTGTTTTACGTGAGTCGACAGACGGGTTCTATATTGCAGAAAAAGACTTGGAAATTCGTGGTCCAGGTGAGATATTAGGGACTAAACAAACCGGTATAGCTGACTTAAAAATAGCCGATTTAATACGCGACGCAGCACTTATTCCAGAAATAAAAAATATGGCTGAACTGGTATGGCGTGAATATCCAAGTAATTCACAAGCGCTTATTAATCGATGGCTCGCCTATAAAGAGGAGTATGGCAATGCGTGATCTAAATACTTCTAAGAGTCACCAGTGCGGACAAGATAATAAGAACAGAGTCGTCATTTTTGTAGAGGACCGAGACCGTATTTCTCCCCAAGAGGACGCAAAGAGACTGTCGGTTGAAACTGGTTTTCCAATCGTTAAGCATGGCGTTCACCAGGCCAAAGAAAAATCAAATAGCCTGTTATCAAAAAATAAGACAGTAAATAAAAAGATGAACAAAGCCGCTAAACAGAGCGTGAACACCGATAACGCTAGTTCGGATGTTAATGAGGTTAATGAGTGGCAACTCGTTTATACCTCAGAAGGACTTGCTTTGCGCTTGAGCAATGAGCCTAGTTGGGGCGATATAATCGTTGATTTTAATTCGCCCGCCCTTAATTATCGCAAGCTACATGGCGGTGGTCGCAATGAAGCGTTAGCCAAAGCGATTGGTATAAAAGGCAAAGAATCACTTTCAGTAATCGACTGTACGGCGGGAATGGGTAACGATAGTTTTATCATGGCTAGTGTGGGTGCTCATGTCACTATGTTAGAGCGCAGTCCAATTATAGGTGCGCTACTGGAGGATGCGCTAAACCGTATTGAAGTAGTGCCTGAATTTTGGGGACGAATGTTACTGGTTAAAACCGATGCTACAGACTATATTTTAAAGCAAGGCGCAAAGAAGAACGCAAGACCTTTGGCGGACGTGATTTATCTTGACCCAATGTTTCCTCACAAAAAAAAGTCCGCATTGGTGAAGAAAGAAATGCGTGCATTTCAACAATTGTTAGGGGCTGATCTTGACAGTGCGCAATTACTGGAAGCGGCATTGAACCATGCAGGCAGCCGGGTCGTAGTTAAAAGACCCAGCTCAGCTGAACCGATTGACTTAGTGTCTGGGCGTAAACCCAACACTGCAATTGAATCAAAAAAGCACAGATTTGATGTGTACATACAACACTGATATTCTAAAAAATAATAATCGTTAAATAGTTGATTTGTTCGCATAACTGCTTTCAAATAAACCCACAATATAATAAGAAGGAGTGACCATGATTGAAGTAGGCGGCACATTACCAGAAGCGGTATTTAGTATCTTACAAGATGGTGAAATGAAAAATCCTCATACAGGTACCTTATTTAGTGAAAAGAAAATTGTAATGTTTGCGGTTCCGGGCGCATTCACACCTACCTGTTCGGCAGCACATCTTCCAGGATACGTTGCCTTAGCTGACAAGATTAAAGCTAAAGGAGTTGATGCTATTATCTGCATTTCCGTTAACGATGCTTTTGTTATGGATGCGTGGGGTAAGTCACAGAATGCAGACGAAATTATGATGCTAGCAGACGGGAACGGTGTTTTCGCCCAGTTGATCGGTCTCGATATGGACACTGACGCATTTGGTGGTATTCGTTCAATTCGTTACAGTATGATTGTTGAAGATGGTGTTGTTCGTGCACTGAATGTAGAGGACCCAGGTCGATTTGAAGTCAGTGACGCTCAAACCATATTAAACCAGTTGTAAGCAATATTTCACTAAAGCGAATGCATTTAGCGAAACAAAAAGCATTTAAACAAGCCATCTAGTTGATGGCTTGTTATTAAACAGCGATAATGCTCTGTGTTTAAAATAACGAGTAGTAACGTGATCAAAACAGAAGTTATTGTAATAGGCGCTGGCGCAGCCGGTTTATTTTGCGCTACCGAAGCTGGTAAGCGCGGTCGTAAGGTCATCGTTTTTGATCATGCTAAACGATTAGGCGGCAAGATCCTCATGAGTGGAGGCGGTCGTTGTAACTTTACTAACATGTATACCTCGCCTGAAAATTTTCTATCTCAGAATCCACATTTTTGTAAGTCTGCATTAAGCCAATATACCCAATGGGATTTTATCTCATTAGTTAACGAATATGGTATCAAGCATCACGAAAAAACACTCGGTCAGTTGTTTTGCGATGACAGCGCTAAAGAGATTGTTGATTTACTCTTGGCTGAGTGTAAAAAAGCCAATGTTGATATTAAGAATCGAACGGAAATTATCGATATCGACTATGTTGAAAATCGATACGTAGTGAATACTAGCCAAGGCACATTTAGTAGTGAGTCGCTGGTAATTGCTACTGGTGGTTTGAGTATGCCAAAACTAGGTGCAAGCCCGTTTGGTTATAGAGTCGCTGAGCAGTTTGGCTTACCTATTATTCCAACAAAAGCAGCACTTGTGCCTTTTACGTTGCACGAGCATGATAAGGCTGTAATAGGGGAACTCAGCGGAATTTCCGTGGATGCCAGCGCAAGTTGCAACAACACCAGTTTTAATGAAAGTATTCTGTTTACTCACCGTGGTTTAAGTGGTCCTGCGGTGCAGCAAGTTTCGAGTTTTTGG
>JBLHOI010000202.1:0-4565 GCA_047621375.1 Glaciecola sp. | reverse complement strand
CCACCCGAGGCTTTTTAAGGGAGTCTCAAGTAATCGGTCATAAACGAAGAATGCTTCTAAATGGTCGGTCGTTAAAATAGCTACTTTGCGCATTTAATTCCTTATGTTGACTGAACTAACGTTGTGTTTTGAATTTATTAATTTTGGATAAATTATGTTGGATGTCAGAGTTTACTTCTCTCTGTTTTGAGCCAAATAGAACTGCAATGAAGCTAATAGTTACACTGGTGATATTCTATGTATGTCCGGTGCGCAGATCAATTTTTGCCATTCTTAACTTAAACAACACTATCAAACAATCGGTGTTGAACGCCATCACTTGTTTCAAATAAGACAGTAAAGCTATTGATACAATAAAAAAATGGCAACTAACAATATGGATTAGTTGCCATTGAGGCTCAGTGCTTATCTAACGGAATGCCGCGTAGGACACCGATTTAAGCTAGAGTGAGAATTGGCGAATGATAGTATTGATAGTGTCTTTAGCATCACCGAATATCATGCGCGCATTGTCTTTAAAGAATAGCGGGTTTTCGATACCAGCAAAACCAGAGGCCATGCCGCGTTTCAGAATAAAGACATTTTTTGCAAGGTCAGCGTTAATAATTGGCATGCCATAAATGGGACTACCTTCCATCTCTCTTGCCGCAGGGTTAACCACGTCATTAGCCCCAATCACAATAGCTACATCAAAGTTTGCCATACGCGCATTTACTTCGTCCATTTCCAGCAACAACTCATAAGGCACATCAGCTTCAGCTAGGAGTACGTTCATATGCCCAGGCATGCGTCCGGCAACCGGATGGATCCCATAAACAACTTCTGCACCATTTGCTTCCAATAGTACTTGCAGTTCTTTCATAGCGTGTTGAGCCTGAGCTACCGCCATACCATAACCAGGAATAACGACTACCGATTGTGCCGCTTCCAATACAAAGTAAGCGTCGTCGGCGGCTAAGGGTTTAACTTCACCTTCAATTTTAATTTCAGTGGTTTTAACGGTTTGAAAGCCCGAAAATAAAACGTTAGTTAACGAACGATTCATTGCCTTGCACATTACACTTGTTAAGATAATACCGCTGGCACCCACTAATGCACCGGCAACAATCAATAAATTATTGTTTAATGCCATACCCGCAGCGCAGGCAGCAAGACCAGAGTAGCTATTGAGTAGCGATATAACCACCGGCATATCAGCACCACCAATAGGAATAACCAGCATGACGCCCAAGACGATACAAAGGGTGACGAAAACATAAAGATAAATCGTGCTGTTAGCTGTTTGTGGATATATAATCACGAGGGCCCCAAGCACGAAAATAGCAACAACAATAGATGCATTAACGAACGCTTGACCGCTAAATACGGTTGAACCACTGCTGATTAACCTAGCAACTTTGCCACTGAGTTTTGCCCATGCGACCACGCTGCCGGAAAATGTAATGCCGCCAATGGCAATGGCAAGTAAAACAATAATAGCTAAGTAACTTTCTATCGCTGAATCACTTTCAAGCATCGCTAGCGCAACTAATAAACTCGCCAAACCGCCAACACCATTTAACAGTGACACCATTTCTGGCATTTCTGTTAGCTGAACTTTTTTGGCGATAAAGGCACCTACGGCGCTGCCCGCTAAGATCGCCACAATAATCCATTCGTAAGCTAAGATATTTTGGTCAATCAAAGTAATGCAGATAGCGACTAGCATACCCATTGCGGATAACTTATTACCGCGACGAGCAGTAGAAGGATGACTGAGTAATTTAAGACCCATTATAAATAACGCTGCGCTCAATACATACACTGCATTGATAATTAATTCTGTATTCAACATTGTGCTTCCTTACTTACTTTTAAACATGGCAAGCATGCGGTCCGTGACCATGTAACCACCGACAACGTTAATCGTCGCAAGGAATACCGAAACACTGCCCAGAATTTGCGCAAGTAATAGGTTTTCATTCCCAGAATAAGCAATAGCGCCAATTAAGGTGATACCTGACACCGCGTTTGCACCACTCATCAAGGGCGTATGCAAGGTAGCAGGCACTTTGCGAATAAGTTCAAAGCCTAAAAATATCGCTAACATTAAAATCATTAAAAGATAAATAAATGACATTACACACTCTCCTGTGTTAACAACGCTTTAATTGTTGAATTGATCAGCTCACCGTTGTGAGTAATTAGTGCAGTTTGCAGAATATCGTCTTCCAAATTAAGGGATATTGCTTTAGCTTCAGCATCCCAAAATTCTAACAACAGTGCTTGCAAATTATTTGCGTACATTTGACTCGCATCCAACGCAACTTCGCTCGCCCAATTTCCGGTACCAATAACCGTAACGCCTTCAACCGTAACGATAGATCCAGAAACACTGCCTTCAACATTACCGCCATTTTCAGCTGCCATATCAACGATGACGCTGCCGGGCTTCATTTTCGCAATAACGTCTTTTTTGATAAGAAGCGGAGGCTTTCTGCCAAATAATTGCGCAGTAGTGATCACCACGTCGGAACTGGCAATACAATCAGCTTGCGCTTGTTGCTGAATTTCAATTTGTTCTGGGGTGAGTGCTTTCGCATAACCTTGATCTGTTTGTCCGGTTTCGCCAATATCAATAGCTAAAAACTTAGCACCGAGAGAGCGCACTTGCTCTGCAACAACTTCACGCGTGTCATATGCGATTACTGCTGCACCAAGTCGCTTAGCCGTAGCAATAGCTTGTAAACCTGCCACACCAGCACCAATAACAAATACTTTCGCCGGTTTTAATGTACCCGCTGGAGTCATCATCATTGGGAAAATCCGAGGTAAAGTTGACATCGCTTTTGCCACCATAACATAACCTGACAAACTCGCTTGCGAGCTTAGTGCATCCATTTTTTGGCAACGACTACTGCGCGGGATCATTTCAACACTTAAGGCTGAACGACCCGACTCCTTTAACCATTTTATATGCTCAAGTGCATTAAATGGGTCTAAGAAGCTGATACAACACACGGTTGTTTTGGTCTGTTCCAAATCAGCTTTGCTCAAAGCATGAATCGACATTAAGAAGTCAGCTTTTGCAAGTACACAAGCCCGATCAGTTTCAATTGTCGCTCCAGCCTCAATGTATTCTGAATCTTTAATATTAACGCGGGTTCCAATACCCGGTTCGACTAAAATTGTCGCACCAAGTTTCACATAAGCTTTTACATTTATTGGAAGTAAACTGCACCGACTTTCATTTTCTAACTGTTCTTTGACGAACCCTATTATGCTCATTTCGCCTCCTGTTTTTTTTAGCTCAGATTAAATAATTACTTTTTTAAAGCGCACAAGATCACCTGCAAAAGGTGCCAAATTTTTCTGTCGGTTTGTTGATTATCTTTTAGATATTTTTATTATTATTTTTTTTGATGCTCCATTGCTGTTAAAAATGATGTTTGAACATCAACATTAAACGCTACTGCGAATAGATAATCGCCGTTAAATACTTCAACAGTCGACCAGTGTATTAACAGTATGAATGTCATCGTGTATAGATATAACCCTACGAGTGGTTTTTGTCAAAACATGAATTACTTGCTATTGAGGGAGCAAAGCGCATTTTAGGTAGCAATAGGGAGGATATTGAAGAGAACACAAAAGGCGCATAAGAGCCCCTATTGTATACTTTATGTTAAAATGTGGCATTGACTCTGAATTCTACTTTCTCGGCATCGTTCCTTTCACTTTCGCCAGAATAGCCCGCTTATTTTTTAAGCCGCACTGCTCGACTTTTTGTTACTTTGCTTGATGTCCGGCTTAACGCTACTCACGCTCTGAATTTTATTCTGTTTTTCATATAGGAACTTGAGAACCGCATGTCGATACTGGTTATATTGAATGTTAGCTGTCATTTCAAGACGGTTTCGAGGTCTTTCCAAATCTACGTCTAATATCGCGCCTATTGTTGCAGCAGGCCCGTTCGTCATCATCACAATTCTATCTGATAGCAGCACCGCTTCATCTACATCATGAGTAATCATAATAACTGTATTGCCTAACGCAGCGTGTATCTCCATTACTGAATCCTGCAAATGGGCCCTAGTCAGCGCATCTAACGCACCAAAAGGCTCGTCCATTAGCAGCACTTTAGGCTCCATTGATAGAGCTCGCGCAATACCAACTCGCTGCTTCATTCCACCCGAAATTTCAGAAGGTAGTTTGTCCGCTGCATGCGTCATATGTACTAGGTCTAAATTATGCTGAACCCACTCTTTCATTTCTGCTCTGGAGCGTCCATTGCGAGTCTGCTTTACAGCAAGCTCAACATTTTTATAAACCGAAAGCCAAGGCAACAACGAATGATTTTGAAACACAACAGCGCGCTCAGGACCTGGCTCGTTAACTTCAACGTTATCTAATATCACACCCCCTGTTGTCGCTTGGTAAAGCCCCGCAACAATATTTAATACGGTCGACTTACCGCATCCAGAATGGCCAATTAGACTGATGAATTCGCCCTTCGAAATCTTCAAATTGACATTTTTTAGCGCTGTAAAAGGTCCCTTGGCTGTGGGGAAATCGATACCCACGTC
>JBLHOI010000201.1:0-4565 GCA_047621375.1 Glaciecola sp. | reverse complement strand
TGGCTCTAAAATCCTCCCCCTTTGATGTCCTTTTCATGGCGGCAACCACCCTATCTCCAACAACAAAAGCGCGGAAGTCCTGACCTTCAGCCTCAGCAATAAACTCTTGTACCAAGAACGGAGCCCTCAATAAGCTAAAGGTTTTTATGATGTTTTCAGCTTCCAGTTGGTTTTTGGCCAAAAACACACCAATACCCTCGGTACTCTCTATTAACTTGATCACTAATGGAAACTTTAAGCGCGAAATAATGGATGCAAAATTGTCACAGGAATACGCAATGCCCGTGCCGGGAAAGGGAAGCCTTTTACTGAATAATACTTGCAGGCATTTCAACTTATCTCGGCCTAAACGTAACGCGTTCGGTGATTCACTGACGTAAGTATTAGCACACATGAATTGTTTTAATATATTAATTCCGTAGTCGGTAAAAGAGACATTAAGGCGTGGAATGATGGCATCAAACTCTCGGGTGATATCTTTATTCCGATAATAAATGCTTGTAAAATCAGGGGATAAATCAATACTAACATCGCGTAGGTCGAGTAAGCTTGCCGAATGCCCCTTTTCAGTGGCAGCTTCTATCAAGCGTTTATCATCTTGAAATTGATTGGTCGTTAAAATGCCTATTTTCATAATTTTGTGGCAAGGATACACGCTATTGGACCTACATCTATGTAGGCCATAGGGCAATGCATAGAGCCATTACCGCTGTACCTAGAGGAATTGCCACCTCCATGAGTTGAGTTAACGTTGTCGTAGAACAGATAGCAGCCAAATGTAACGTAGCCCGTAGCCGCTGCTCGTTGAGTATAGGAAGAATAAAAGGTCTTTGCCGAGTTTTTATTACGTCTAACGCCCCTGTTTGATGACTAGATTGATGACTAGATTGACGCAACATAATCCCGGCCTATAGTTAAAAGGAACTTACTAATAGACATAAAAGGGGATGTATGACTTCTCGCTCTTCATATTCCAAACTGGAAAAATCTTATACTCCTGATTTTCGTAATAAAATCAGCATGACTAGAAACACCAATGACGTTTACAATGTGTTTTGTTACACCATTGCGTCTCTGTTTAATGAAATTACCGACACCAAGAAGTTTAAGGAGACAGACATCGATTTCTATCCAGAAAGGGAATGTCACTATGAGTTAGGCGTAAATTTGAAACGAGAGCCTGCCATTATAGAATGCCTAGACACCTCAGACTTAGGCCGAATCATTGATGATATGGCTAAAACTGCAACAAATAGGCATACCCACCTACTGAAACGGCCTGACAAGACCAACTCAAAAATTATGCGTCATTAATCAAGTGCTGAGTTAAAGAGTTTCACAGCACTCAATCTGTTTGTTTCTGTGTAACAGCGAAAAAAAGCCATAATTTCAATCTATAATCAGATGGAAGTCATGGCTACTTTCGATTAATGACCAACTGTCGAGGTCTTCAATCCGAGGTGAAGTTACTTGAGTTTTCATCTCATATTATTTCAGCCCTCACTATCACTGCTGGTATTACCATCGAGTAGCCTGCCTTTAGTTAATCGACTATTCTTTAACTTTCGCATAAGGGGTTGATAACACATATATGAACTACATAAAACAATTAATATTGGGCAACTATGGGGCGCACGGAAGCCCTATTAATTTTGTTCGATCTAAGTTTTACAATAAATACCCTTATATGTTTTTGCAGTCTGCATTCCCAAGTGCAGTAGAAATTGAGTTGACTAACGACTGTAATTTTCGCTGCCCGCATTGCCCGCGCACGAATAACATGACACGTTCTGTTGGTTACATGGACTTAGCGTTAGTATTAAACATTATTCGAGAGATCGCACAGCAACCGCGAAGCATGTTAAGAATTGTTGGTTTAGGGGAACCGGCAATGCATCCTAATATTAGAGAAATCCTTGCATTCGCAAAAAATCAAAACGTTGTAACAGAATTCACCACCAATGGTACCTTATTGGAAATTTTTTCTGCGAGTGAAGTAATAAGTTCAGGTATAGACTATTTAGGTATTTCCATAGATGGATATGATGCCGAGAGTTATGAAAAACGCCGTGTCGGAGGTGATTATGAAACAGTAAAACACAACGTGAAATTGCTATATGATGAAAAAAAGAGGCAAGGAACAGCCTCCCCAATCATAGCTATTCGTAACGTGGCATTTCGACATGACAGCCAAGAGAAATTAAACACATACAAGCTAAAATGGTTTGAGCACGCTGACGTTGTTAGTTTCAATTCATTTACGCCAAACCGCGCCATAAAAACGGACGGCCCCTATAAACGCTGTAAATCCATTAAATTTGAGTTAAAAGTTAATTGGAACGGTGATATTCCGCTTTGCAGATTTCAAGAATCTTTCAGAGATGAAGAAATTATTGCTAATGCTCATCGGTCAACGCTGAAAGATATTTGGATTAGCACTCGGTTACAGGAAGCAAGACAAATTCATCGAAATAAAAATTTAGAACATTTAAGTTACTGCAAAACATGTCCAAAGGTGCAGACCGCCACTCCAACGATAATAAAACTCTGGAAGTAACAGTTGACTGGGGATAAAAAGCGATAGTCAGAACATGCGACATCCGCATATTTAACGTTGCTATTTCCTTTTAGTATCAATCGCTTTTAGTATATCCCGCCAACTGATTAACCCAACTGGTTTCTGCGCCTCATCGACTACCGGTATGCAAGAAATACTGTGATTGTTGAAGATGTCGATTGCGTCGTAGATCCCAGCCATTGGCGTTAGGGTGATTGGTTTTCTCGATAATATTTGGTGTACACGTTTATTGAGCGTAGCAAGATCTTTGGGGGTTTCCGAAGCAGTGCCAATGTTTGGGCTTAAGGCTTTTAGAAGATCCCTGTCTGAAACCACGCCGTGCAATATACCGGATTCGACCACAAGCAGATGGTGGAAACGGCTGTTATCGAAAATATTTTTCACCACTCCCAGCGAATCATCCATTTCGATAGTCACAATACGCTTGCTCATTATTTTTTCTATGCTCATGACGTCTCCATTAGCTATAGTTACTTATCTGAATTTGTAGTTACTTATGCTGAAATTTGTGCTTATTCATACTGAAATTTAAAACTGCTTACACCGGGAATTTGATATTAGTCGCGTCGTCATAGACCAGCACCGTATCAGCAATACCCTGCATGGTCGTGCTTAACTCAAATTTTGAGTCCAGGGTAATAATTAATTTTTTACCCAAAGCTTTAGCGTAACCACCTTCAATACCTAAACCAACGCCCTTTTCGGACATGTCGAGCACAACTATATCGGCTTGTTTAATTTGTTCAAATGTCAGGGACATCATTTTTTGAGGCGTTAAACTCACATTGCCCCATTGCTCCAAATCTCGAGCCACGCAAAAAGACCGATACCCAGCGATTTCAAGCGCTGCTGATAGCTGTTCAATCAGTGCCTTATTACTGTTATCGGCATAATACTTAATTCCTAAATAGGCAGATTTCATACTCATTATTTCTCTCCACTAAATAATTGTTCTCCCCACACCTAAGTCGAAGTCGAATAATGTACCGCTAACCAAATGCTTTCGGTATCCGGGTCAGTCCAGGACACTTTGTGCTTTGCGTGTGCGGGAATATTCACATGGTCACCAGCAGCCAATTTCAATATTTCACCTGTTGCAAACGTGATCTCGGCGTTACCCTGTAGTAAAATAACCCACTCATCCCGCACCTGATCATACCAACCGGTTTCCGGTGAGCGATGACCTTTTGAAACAATGCGTTCAATGGCCACATGCTCTGAGCCCGCTATTTTCTCAAAGGCTTCATCGCTTAGATCTGCTGGGATATGTTTGAAAATATTGTTTAGTTTCATGTTAGATGCCATTGCCAATCTGTCGGTTATCAACTATTTTCATTTTGTCTTTTAGCTCCAGAACATTGCAATTAAATGACGCCAGTAAAAATTGCTAATCACGTATAATCCCTTGCTTAACCTTTTACTTAACCTCTTGCCTAACTTCTTGCTTAACTATGTACATCGTTTTCATGGTTGATTTTTTAAATTCAAAAATAAGGTCTGTAATTTGAGCGTAATTAAAGCTGTCATCCTGATAGGTATAGGAAACTAGCATATAAAACTGTTTCTTTTCTTTCTCGGTCATCTCTTTCTTGGCAATGTAGATCACTGTGCGTCGGGGGATAGCGACGAGAATATTATCTGTGCCTAACAGTACCTGCGCTTTTGCCAAAAAGTTATCACATAAGATCATTTCTGCTGAATAGCGGTCTCCAGATGCGGTTAGCGCATGGGGGCCAATATTCTGAAATGAGACATCTCGGGCGCATAAATTGACCAAGGCTCTGTCATTCAGTGCACTAATGCCTACAACCGTCGTTTTTACTTTTTTAGTTACGCTTTCTTCTTTAGTTAAAAAGACATAATTTTCGGGTGTGTCATACCCATAGGCAATAAGGGGAACGGGGTTTTCATCTATGCCTAAATAGTTCTGATAAATCACATGCCCTTTCGCGTTCCAGTTGTACTGTTTTAGTATTGGATATAGCGT
>JBLHOI010000200.1:0-4635 GCA_047621375.1 Glaciecola sp. | reverse complement strand
GAAACAAGAAATAGACAGTGTCCATGTATTGACAGTTATTAAGCCAGTTTGCCAATCTTCTGCGCGCCCTGATACAAATACCCCATTCTGGAAGTAGATAAATAATCCACAAAATATCCACAACGTTATCCACAACTGCATAGTTTCGTGTTGATGAAAAAAATAGAGAGAAGTAAACATGCCCAGTAAAAAATAAAATTGAATATTAAGATTCATTTTCCAGAGCAAAATAGCAGTAATGAGGTAGCTAATATAGGTCAATATTAATAACCATCTTGCTAATTTAAAGAAACCTAATTTACTCAAGAAAAAGGCAGACAAAAAACAGCCAACATGCACAAGCATGTTGATTACGTGTATTTGGATATTAGGAATGCCCGAAAAGGATAATAATTTTAATGATTGGATAAACAAAATTAAACACAAAAAGATACAAACACCGCCTAATATATCGGCTCTTTTGTTCATTGTTGCTAGACTTGCTGGGGGAGTACGATTTAGTCGCTTAAAATACGCTTTAACGACGAGCAATCGGCTAAACATGACACACATCCTTGTGAGTCGTTAATTCAGTCTCTATTTTGTCAGATTACTCATCAGCAAGTAACTGGTCAACAAGCCTGATTGCATCACCAATATAGTTGGCTGGCGATAGTTTTTTTAATTCCACTTTAACTTCTGCTGGCAATTCTAGATTATCAATAAATTCAGCCATTACTGCTGCATTTACTTTTTTACCGCGAGTTAATTCTTTTAGCTTTTCGTAAGGTTTTTCAATACCATAACGACGCATTACCGTTTGAATCGGTTCTGCTAGTAATTCCCAGTTATTATCGAGTTCGGCAAGCAAGCTTGCCTCGTTCAGTTGTAACTTACTGATCCCTTTTAATGTTGATTGATACGCAATGACCGCATAACCTAAACCCACACCTAAGTTTCTCAATACAGTCGAGTCAGTTAGATCTCGTTGCCAGCGGCTAACCGGTAATTTGGTTGCTAAATGGCCTAAGATCGCATTCGCAATGCCTAAATTACCTTCGGAGTTTTCAAAGTCAATTGGGTTAACTTTGTGTGGCATTGTTGAAGAACCAATTTCACCTGGAATGGTTCTTTGCTTGAAATGACCTAAGGCTATATATCCCCAAGCATCACGATCAAAATCGATGAGTATTGTATTGAAACGAGCGATAGCATCATATAACTCAGCAATATAATCATGTGGTTCAATTTGAGTTGTAAATGGATTCCATGTAATACCAAGGTCGTTCACAAATTCGCCGGCGAATACATGCCAGTCTATATCTGGGTAAGCACTTAAGTGCGCATTGTAGTTACCCACGGCACCGTTAATTTTTCCAAGTAGTTCGACGTTTACAATTTGGTCTCTTTGGCGCTTTAGACGCATCGCCACATTCGCCATTTCTTTACCCATTGTTGTGGGCGAAGCTGGCTGTCCATGAGTTCTCGCCATCATTGGGACACTTCGATATTCTTTTGCTAAGCGTGTCAGTTCAGCAATTAGCTGGTTGCAGTAGGGCAGTAAGACTTCATCTCGACCGCCTTTGAGCATCAAAGCATGCGATAGGTTATTGATATCTTCTGATGTGCAGGCAAAGTGGATAAACTCGTTAATCGCTTGCAGTTCGGCATTATCCGCTACTTTCTCTTTTAAGAAGTATTCCACCGCTTTAACATCGTGGTTTGTCGTCGCTTCAATATCTTTAACGCGCTGAGCGTCAGCTTCACAAAATTGGTCAACGATACTGTTAAGTAGTTGGTTTGCTTCGTTACTAAAAACGGGAACTTCTGTGATGTCTTGATGTTTAGATAATGCTTGTAGCCAGCGAACTTCAACAACGACACGTTGTTTAATCAAACCGTATTCGCTGAAATATTCTCTTAACTCCTTTGTTTTAGATCCGTAGCGGCCATCCACAGGGGAAAGAGCAGTAAGTGCGGATAGGTTCATTGTATGTCCTTAATAAATGTAAATTACAAATTAAATATGAATTTTAAATTTGAGTTGCTATGCGTTGTCTAAATGTCTGTTTTAGGAAATTACCCGAACAGCTTGTTTAGCGGCTTTCAAAATCTGGCCTTTGTTAAGTAATATATGCCTTCTTTTACCACCCATTTGGCGCCAAAGCACGGCAGAACGAACTCCGGCTAGGAGAAGTGCGCGTACCTTGTACTGATTTGTCTCTATACTTAAATATTGCTGGTTTCCAGCGATTTGAATTTTAGGCGCTAGAGGACTTACCACATCGGTATAGATGCTTGCTAGAGACGACATTATCTGTCTATGCTCAAAATCAATATGCCCCAACTGGCGTTGTACGTGTGATATTCGCTCGCCTAAATTGTTTAGCGCAGTAGGATGTTTGCTGAGCTTTCGTTCCAAACTTAAAATAGACGCGACATAACGTGTTATTTCGGCATCTTTATGGCGGCTTTCATTATCTAACTGTGCGACCAGTGTTTTAAATCCAACCGTTAAATTTGGGAGTGAGCCATATACTTGTTGTGGATTATCAGGAGTTGTGACCAAAATACTTGAAATGCTCGCCTCAATGGCCTGCGCATCAGCACTACCTTTGCGAGCAATACTTTGAACTAACGCGGCCGCTTGGCATACCCCTGCAAGCGCTATGTGACGTTCTATATCGGGGCTGATCATTTATTATTTACCCTTTTGCTTAAGCAAAATTTGCTGGAAATTTCTTAACTTCATTATCAACTAAATAGCCTTCTATAATGCCGCCGCCCAAACACGTGTCTTCTAGGTAAAAGACAGCCGATTGGCCGGGTGTGACCGCTTTCTGGGGCGCATCAAAAATAACCGTTAAATTGCCTTCGTTGTCAGGCGTGACAGTACAAGGTATATCATCTTGGCGATAACGAGTTTTGACCGTCATTTTCGTTGTGTTGAGCGGACCTTGTCTATCAACCCAATGCAACTGATTGGCGATTAAGCCGTCTGAGTAAAGTCGAGGGTGGTTGGCACCTTGCCCAATAACTAAAACATTGCGCAATACGTCTTTATCAACAACATACCAAGGTTCATCGCCATGTTCTTTTTTACCGCCAATGAACAAACCTTTACGTTGTCCCAGTGTGTGGTACATAAGACCGTCATGGTGACCGATTTCTTCTCCTTCAGTGGTTTCAATGATGCCAGGTTTAGCTGGTAAATACTGCCCTAGAAAATCTTTGAATTTGCGTTCACCAATGAAACAAATGCCAGTGCTGTCTTTTTTATTGTGCGTTATTAGACCCTGTTGCTCGGCAATTTCGCGGACTTTTGGTTTTGCGATATCACCCACAGGGAAGAGTGTTTTAGCAAGATGTTCATGACTAAGGGTATATAAAAAGTAACTTTGATCTTTGTTACTATCAAAGCCACGAATCATCTTCCACTTACCCTCTTCAAATTGGCGTTGGGCATAGTGGCCTGTTGCAATATAATCGGCACCTAAGTCTTCTGCGGCGAATTCTAAAAATGCCTTGAATTTGATTTCCTTGTTACACATTATATCCGGATTAGGGGTTCGGCCTGCTTTGTATTCCGCAAGGAAATATTCAAATACATTGTCCCAGTATTCAGCGGCAAAATTAATTTGATGAAGATGAATGCCTAACTTATCGGCAACAGCTTGTGCATCGGCTAAATCTTCGGCTGCGGCACAATATTCGTCATTGTCATCTTCTTCCCAGTTCTTCATAAATAAACCCTCAACCTGATAACCGGCTTGTTGAAGTAGAAAAGCAGAAACGGATGAGTCGACACCGCCTGACATACCTACGATTACCTTAGTTTCGGAGTTTGGTTTAAAAGTACGAGTAGTATTATTGTCAGTCAACGAACTGTTACCTTTTTGTTTATACAAATTACTGGATGCGTGAAGACCTTATAATAGCAATTTTTGGTGCGGGTTTATAGTTTCTCATTGTGGAAAATTAACTAATTTAGTTAGCTTTTTGTTAGATCCAATTCAACATATTCGCCATTGGCTATATTATCTAATGTCCAATGGCCAATGCTGTAGCGAATTAGTCGTAACGTAGGGAACCCTACATGTGCTGTCATACGACGAACTTGCCTATTGCGGCCTTCTGTAATAGAAATTGACAGCCAAGTGGTAGGAATATTTGCTCTGAATCTAACTGGCGGTGTCCTTTCCCACAATTCAGGAGTTTGTATTTGCTCAACTTTAGCTGCAACTGTGGGCCCATCGTTTAGCGTAACGCCATTGCGAAGTTTGTCTAAATCGGCTTCGCTAGGTTGTCCTTCGACCTGTACCCAATAAGTTTTGTTTGTTTTATTTTTTGGTGAAGAAATTTTATTGGCAAGAGTGCCGTCGTTGGTCAATACCAATAGGCCTTCACTGTCACGGTCAAGACGACCCGCGGCATAGATATTTGGAATAGGAATAAAATCTTTGAGTGTTTTGCGGTCTTCTTGGTCAGTAAATTGCGTGAGTACCATGTACGGTTTATTAAAAAGGACCGTCTTTTTTGGCTCGGCCTGCTTGTTGTCTTGTTTTTTTCTGCGCTGACTAAAATACGTTGATTGTGAGTTTTTCACGAAAATTTACTACCCGAATTTTATTTCTCGTATTTAATGCAGATAATTAT
>JBLHOI010000199.1:0-4653 GCA_047621375.1 Glaciecola sp. | reverse complement strand
AGGCTTTAGTGCTTCAGTAACTATTTTGGGACCCAGAAATGAGCCGCCGATACCAATACAAACTACTTTTTTAATTGGTTTTCCCGTGCAGCCTTTGTGCGCGCCCGATTGGACACTTTCTGTGAATGCTTTCATTTTGTCTAAGGTAGCTAAAACACTCGGCATGACGTCTTTGCCATCAACCATGACAGGCTCACCGGAAAAATTTCTCAGCGCGGTGTGCAAGACTGCACGATGTTCAGTGGTATTAATCGGCTCACCAGCAAACATAGCATTAATTTTATCGCTCACTTGACGCTGTTGGGCGAGCTCAAAAAGAGCCGTTAATACGTCGTCGTTAACCCGGTTTTTACTATAATCAAGGGTAATGCCGCAAGCTGCAGTTGTGTATTTACTTGCCCGATCTTTATCGCTAGCGAACCAGTCTCGCATATGTTGGCGCTTGACACTGGCTAAGAGTGTTTCGAGCGTTGACCATGCTTGAGTGTGACGAATACGTTCCACGGTTGTTCTCCAATTTTTAAAACTTAGTAAATAGATAAATATACAAAAAGCTAACTCAATTTCGACCAACAACATAAAAATGCAGTGGCTGATTACCGCATGCCTTATGTTTGGAAAACTTAGTAGGGTGGGGGTATACAGTGCCCCTACTAAGTCGTCTTTGCGCGAACATAAGCTGCTTATGCCTGCCAAGCGCAAATAAAAAACTAGTAACGTCGACGGCGACGATTTAGCTTATAGTAGTTCGCCTAGTAAAATTTCTAACTTAGCTTGGTCTGCAGCGAAGTTACGGATACCTTCTGCTAACTTTTCTGTGGCCATCGCATTCTCATTCATGTCCCATTTATATTGGGCCTCGGTAAGTTTGTCGCCAATATTTTTTGCTTTACCATTATCTATTAAGTAAGGTTTTACTTCGCCTTGCGCATTAGATAATTCTTCAAGTAGCTGAGGGCTGATAGTTAAACGGTCACAGCCTGCAAGGTAAAGTATTTCGTCAATATTCCTGAAACTTGCGCCCATAACAACGGTTTTGTAACCGTAAGATTTATAGTAGTTATAGATTTCAGTTACGGAAATAACGCCGGGATCTTCATTACCTGGATAGTCAGTTTTACCTGTGCTTGCTTTATGCCAGTCTAAAATTCGGCCTACAAATGGAGAAATCAAAAATACGCCTGCTTCAGCACAAGCTCTTGCTTGAGCAAAACTAAACAGCAAGGTCAAGTTACAGTTAATTCCTTCTTTCTCTAAAATTTCCGCCGCTTTTATGCCTTCCCAAGTGGATGCGATTTTGATTAAAATGCGAGATTTGTCGATACCTTCATCGGCATACAATTTAATCAACTTATGTGCTTTTTTAACAGTTGCTGCAGTATCAAAACTTAACCTAGCATCGACTTCTGTAGAAATACGGCCAGGAATAACACCAACAATCTCTTTACCAATTGCGACAGCCATTTTGTCGCCCGCGTCCTTGAGCTGCTGAGAGGTGTTGTTTGATTGCGTCTTTGCCCACGTAACCGACTGTTTGATTAATTCAGCGTACTGAGGTAATGAAGCCGCTTTGAGCAGTAATGAGGGGTTAGTTGTCGCATCTACAGGTTGATATTTTTTAATCGCTTCAATGTCGCCTGTGTCAGCAACGACAGTAGTTAGCGTTCGTAATGATTCAAGTTGTGTTGTCATCTTTGGGCCTTAGAGTAAAATAATGTGTCTAGATTACCGATTGTCGCGGCAACTGGCTATAACAGATTGTCTGTTTTAATATATATGAATATATAGAAATTGATGAAATTGCCCCCATATGGTAAATAAGCCAAGAAAAAAGGATAGAAAATTATTATGTTGATGGTTGTTTCCCCCGCAAAAAATCTTGATTTCGAATCTTCGTTACCTACCCAAGAGTTTACTCAGCCTGGAATGTTAAGTGATGCTAAAGCGTTGGTAAAAACCTGCAAAAATTTAGCACCAAGTGATTTGGCGAGTTTAATGCACATCAGCGATAAGCTTTCGATATTGAATGCTGAACGATTTTCAAGCTTTACAACTCCCTTTACGCTTGAAAACGCCCGACAATCAATATTTGCTTTCAACGGGGATGTCTATACAGGCCTTGACGCAAAATCCTTAAAAGAAGACGATATACAGTTCGCACAAAAGCATTTACGTATTCTTTCTGGACTATACGGTTTGTTACGCCCATTGGATTTAATGCAGCCTTATCGCCTTGAAATGGGCACTAAGTTAGAAAATACACGAGGCAAGTCATTGTATGAATATTGGGGCAACTCAATTACCCAAGAATTAAATAAAGCACTTAAGGACGCAAACCAACAAAGCAATAAACAAGCAAATGGCGATGCAGAAAGTGACGGTAGCAATATCCTGATAAATCTAGCGAGTAACGAATACTTCAGTTCTGTGAAGAAGAAACTGCTTGGTGCAACTGTTATCACTCCGCATTTCAAAGATGAGAAAAATGGAAAGTATAAAATTATCAGCTTCTACGCTAAGAAAGCGCGTGGTTTGATGGCACGTTATATTATTGAACGTCGTATTACGTGTGTTTCAGAATTGAAAAATTTTGACAGTGCAGGTTATCAATATAATGATGCAGAGAGCACAGCGACAGAACTTATCTTTAAACGAGCAGAGTAGGGTATGTTTAAAATAAGCCTCTACCATCTGTTTACGTGGTGAGGCTTTTTACTATTGTACTAATCTATCATCTGCGTGATTGACGCGCTCAACCGCTTAGTCAACGTACATCTCTTGTTGTAACTCTAACGTTTCTGTTTGATTGCCTTGTTGGATATTAATGTCGAAACGAAAAGTTTCTTTGTGCGCATGTGAAAACACAGCTAAGTAATATATTGCGTCTCCGTCGCTCACCTTTTTAAATGATAACTTTTTGCTAGTGCCTAGCAAATTTCTAGCCGTGCCGGTTATCGAGACATTTTGCGCTTTCTTGTCATTACTATCTAACACCGAAATATTTACAAATGAATTATACTTACTGCGCACGATGGCGTTAGCTTTAGCTATTTCAGGCGTTAAAAAGGTAGTACCGAGCACAATGTGGTGCACCTCCCAATTACCTAATTGAGTTTTCTCTTCTGCGCTAACTTTCGCATGCACAAGCAAAACGCCAAGCAATAATGTTAAGAGCACTGCGCCATGAGTTATTTTTTTTGGATATTGCTTACTACTTAAAAGTGCCATTACTTTTCCTTTTCTTTACATTAAGTACGGTAGATATTGACCGATTAGATCTAATGCAAATTGAATTGCTAAAATTAACACAAGAGGAGAGAAGTCTAAACCACCTAATGATGGTAAAAACTGGCGAATAGGCGCCAACAAAGGATCTGTAAGCTGATGCAAAACATAGCGAATTGAGGGCCCAACGTTAGGCACAAAACTGAGTATCATGCTGCCTATCAAGACAACAAAAAGCAGCCGAAACGCGCTTTCGAGTAAGCCAAAAAGCACCAATACAAGGGTAGTTAGCACTGGAAACATAGAACCACTCAGTACAAAAAACAAGATGAATTTCGAGAGAATGACTAAAAATGCGAACACAAATGTGGCTGTGTCGAACTTACCCAAAGAGGGAATTACTCTACGCAGTGGGCCAACAGCAGGCTGGGTCGCCTTTACCACAAACTGGCTGAACGGATTGTAGAAATCGGCGCGCGCCCATTGTAGCCAAAGTCGCGCCAGCACTATCACGGCATAAGTATCAAATAACAATGTAGTTAAATTATTGAAGGCTAACATCTTGGATTCCGTCTAAGTTAAAGGTCAGATGACATTTTTACAGCTCTTGCAACCGCAGCCTGCATGGCTTTGCTCACAATAGATTCTAATTTATTTTCTTGGAAGGTACTTATTGCCTCGTGTGTTGTGCCGCCTTTAGATGTGACTTGGGATCTAAGTTCACTCAATTCAAGGTCTGGGTTGTGGCAAATCATTTCAGCACTGCCTAGCAATGCTTGTTGCACTAGTAAACGAGCGTCGTCTTTGTCTAGTCCCATTTTTATGGCTTCATCCTGCATTGCTTGGGCAAATAAGAATAAGTAGGCGGGACTGCTTCCGGCCGCAGCAATAACAATGTTAATTTGACTGTCTTTTTCGACCCATAATGTCTTACCAACGTGATCCATGACGTGCCTAACAAAGTCGCGATCGACTTGGGTCACTGAATCAGGAGCATAAAGACCAGTCATCCCCTTAC
The DNA here is from genome assembly GCA_047621375.1 of Glaciecola sp. Taxonomy (GTDB): domain Bacteria; phylum Pseudomonadota; class Gammaproteobacteria; order Enterobacterales; family Alteromonadaceae; genus Glaciecola. The sequence continues at coordinate 410 of JBLHOI010000199.1, read as the reverse complement.
TTAACGAGGATGGTGTATTTGGCATCGTGCGCACAACTTGCTCGTAATTACCTAGCATTTCAACTAAACGATCGGTTGTGATGCCGGCGGCAATAGACACCATAATTTTACCCGTAAGGGATGTCTTTTGAATAAGGTCTGCGCAAGTGGCCGCCATGATCTGGGGTTTGACGGATAAAATAACAACATCGCTGGCTTCGCACGCTTCTATATTTGATTGGGTTGTATTGATTCCAAAATCATTAGCCAAAGCGACTAGCTTTGGCGTGGATGGATTGGATGCCGTGATTAGTTTTGGGTCATAACCGCCATTGACCAAACCACTAATAATACTTCTGGGCATGTTACCCGCACCGATAAAACTTAACTTACGTGCTTGCATGTTACTCCTTCAAATTTGTTGATTAATT
>JBLHOI010000198.1:0-4660 GCA_047621375.1 Glaciecola sp. | reverse complement strand
CTACCGCATCAATGATTATTCCTGTATTGAACTTGATACTGCTGGCAGTGCAAAACAAGAAGCAAAAATTGTAGCGTTAAAAACTGATTTAGCTAAGCAATTTAGGATTAAGATCTTAGAGACCAGCGCTGAGTACACTAGTGTTGATTCTTTGGCTTATGCTAATGATTTAAGTACTGCTTCAAATGAAATAATGTTGAATCGCAGAAGCATGCGCGATCTCGTTATTCACGGCTTAACCAATAATCGCATCTGGATATTTTTGGGCGCACTCGCACCATTTTATAATGCAATATCTGATTTTCTATCTGAATTTTTTGATTCAATAGGTTTTGATGCAGAAGTTTATTTCAGTTTAGAAACCCAAGCATGGTGGGAATTAGGCTTACATGTTTTATCGGTGGCGATGTTAATAATGCTTGTCATCGTCTCGTTTTCGGTTGTCGGGGCTATCCTAATGTTCTATAAATACACCTTGAGCAAAACACAGGACCGCTATATTCGACGTTCAGGTTTGCTAACTAAGCACGAAGTAAGTATGAAACTCAGCCGTATTCAAATAATGGTGCAAGCGCAAGACTGGCTCGATGTGTTGCTTGGAAGAGTTAACCTGTCGTTTGAACAAAATACGTCAGGGATAGCCAATGCCAGTAAGGCCGGTGATCAGATGTCGAATAAGCTTCTGGTTCCATCAGTGACGATTGAAGAATCCTTGGCATTAATGAAAGATGCTATGCCGTCGCAAACTTTGGGCGAGCAAGTGTTTAAGCCTATTTCTAAGCGTTATATCTTGCGAGGGTTGTTATTGTTTGCTTTGCCAGTCGGCATATTGCTATTTACGGCAATATTTAGGGATGACCTTATTATAGCAACGACTGTTGGTTTATCTTCGGTTGCCATCATTGGCGCCATATTGGTTATAAGATGGAAGCGCTGGGGCTACAGTTTCGACCAAGAGTATTTCTATCTTAGAAAGGGTTTTTTTGGTGTTAATCATTACTGCTTTCCAATGCATAAAGTGCAGCAAGCTCAATTCAAACAAAGCATATTTATTCGCCCCTATCAATTGGCAAGCTTGGCAATAGTGCTGGCTTCAGGTGCGAAACTTGTTCCTTATATGCCGGCAACTGAAGTGCGCATTATTATAAATAGGATCCTAGAACAGCTGGTTGTCGACAAGCGTTCATGGATGTGATGTCCGTAAACAGTCTACATTTTCGTATCCTGACGCTCGGAATAACACGCGGTTACTGGTAAAGTCGATAGGTTGACAGTATTGTGGATTCAATTCTATAGTGCAGTCATAAACGTTGAAAATAAAAATGAAAATAAAGAGTAAAATATGAGTAATGATAAACCACGTAAATATTCACAAAAAATCGTAGACGGAGCCGCTCAGGCACCGAGTCGCTCTATGTTGAGGGCGGTAGGCTTTGGCGATGAGGATTTTAAAAAATCGCAGGTGGGTATTGCTTCAACGTGGTCAATGGTTACGCCATGCAACATGCACATCAATACGCTTGCCGAAGAAGTTGGCAGGGGCGTAGATAGCGCAGGTGCTAAAAGCGTTATTTATAATACCATAACTATTTCTGACGGTATCTCTATGGGTACTGAAGGTATGAAGTATTCTTTGGTCTCACGAGAAGTTATTTGCGACTCTATTGAAGCTGTATCGGCAGGCATGGGACATGACGGCATTATTGCTATCGGTGGCTGCGATAAAAATATGCCGGGATGTTTGATGGGACTCGCTCGTTTAAATCGTCCTTCTATTTTTGTGTATGGCGGTACTATTTTACCCGGTGAAAACCACACCGATATTGTCTCAGTATTTGAAGCTGTAGGCAGTTATGCTAATGGTGATATTCCCATCACTCAGTTGGAACATATTGAAAAAACAGCGATCCCGGGTCCCGGCTCTTGCGGCGGTATGTATACAGCCAATACTCTAGCCTCAGCGATTGAAGCTTTGGGCATGAGTATGCCGAATAGCTCTGCTCAAAATGCGATTTCAGATAACAAAAAACAAGACTGTGTCGATGCAGGGAAAGCAATCGTCTACCTGCTAGAGCATGATATTAAACCGTCTGACATTATGACTAAAAAGGCATTTGAGAATGCGATTACGATGGTCATCACTCTTGGAGGATCGACTAATGCAGTATTGCATTTAATTGCGATGGCTGACGCGATTGGTGTTGAAGTCACATTGGATGATTTTGTACGCATCGGCGAAAAAACGCCCGTCATTGCCGATTTGCGTCCAAGCGGTCAGTATTTAATGTCTGAATTAATAGAAATCGGTGGCATTCAACCTCTGATGAAACGTTTATTAGATGCTGGCATGCTGCATGGCGATTGCATGACCGTAACAGGTAAGACTATGGCCGAAAATCTGGCTTCAGTAGCTGATTATCCCGAAGGCCAAAATATTATTTTACCTTTTGATAAACCAATCAAAAAAGACAGTCACTTGGTCATACTCAATGGCAATTTAGCGCCCGAGGGTGCAGTTTCAAAAATCACAGGCAAAGAAGGTTTGCGCTTCACTGGCACAGCCAAAGTGTATGACTCAGAAGAACAAGGTTTTGCGGCTATTATAGATGGTCAAGTAGTTGCTGGTGACGTGGTCGTGATCCGCTATGAAGGCCCAAGAGGCGGTCCAGGCATGCGAGAAATGTTAAGCCCCACATCTGCAATTATGGGCAAAGGATTAGGTAATGATGTTGCACTAATCACTGATGGTCGCTTTTCAGGTGGCAGTAGGGGGTTTGTAGTAGGGCATATCACGCCTGAAGCATACGAAGGTGGCGCTATCGCACTGGTCGAAAATGGTGATAGCATTACAATTGATGCGCAAAATCGTGTGATGACGCTCAATATTAATGACCAAGAAATGGCGAGAAGAAAGCAAAACTGGGTGCAGCCCGCACCAAAATACACCAGAGGATTGTTAGCAAAATATGCAAGAACAGTAAGTTCTGCCTCTACGGGGGCGGTAACTGACAAGCCTGACTAACTGCCTTTAGTCAGATAAGAGCGCAATTCATTTCATAAAAGTAATAGATACGATTTGGATTGCGCTGATTCGGGTTCAGCTTTTAACTGCTGTCCTTTTTGATAAAATTCAGTTGAGTAATGTCCGTCTTAATATAAGTTGCTTTAACATAAGCACCATAAAAACGTGGACAAAACGATGATCAATTTCACTATGCGAGCTATGCATGACTACTCATTCCTTTGGCGAAACCAGTACTTACCTCCTACCAACCAAAAAAGATGAAAACCTTCTTGTCCGCAAATGGAATGCGTTTGAGTCACCTAAAGGGGTTATTATCGCAATCCATGGAGGAATGGCTCATTCAGGGGATTGGGAACTTCCTGCACAGTTCTACAATCAGAAGGGATATGAGCTGCATGCCCTCGACTTGCCCGGACATGGAACCTACGCCGAGATAAATCCAGGTAAAAAGAACTTACTTGATATTGAAAACTTTGATATTTATGTCGAGCATGTTCATGATCTCGTGAGTAGTTTACAAAGCGAGTCGCCTGATCTACCAATCTATATTTTTGGTCACTCGATGGGGGGGCTGATTGCATTGCTTTATGGTGTAGGCTTAGGTAAAGATCAAAAATACATTCGTGGCTTTGGAATTTCAGCACCTTGGCTTAAGAATAAGACAAAATCACCTGTTCCCGTATTTATCATTAACTTGCTAGCTCGGTTTTTACCCACATTGGCTATCCCATTAAAAATTGATTTGAGTCATTTAACTCATGACGAAGCGGTTTTGAAAAGGCATCAGATAGATATCGATTGTGGATTACGAGGTGGAATGGCGACTCCTCGTTTTGCTTTGATCTCTCAACGGGCCCAAGACCACCTAGAGGCAAAACTCTTAAATTGGAATGACTATCCTCTAGCCGTTGCGATAGCGGGAATGGATCGCTTGGCGGATCCTCAGTTCACCAGGGCTCAAATGGACTGTATTAAGTCACCTGTTATTCAGTACCGCTATTACGAAAATAATCTTCACGAAAATTTCAATGAAGTAAACCGACAGGATGTTTTTCAATATATTTTTGACTCCCTTCAGATGTAACTGAAGAGGACGAACCACCCTGATTATTGCAGATGATCCGAATTCAATTTTATTGGAAACTCTGTTGAATTATATCCATATTGCATGTGATTGCGCTGACTTTTTGATAGCCAATCCGGGACAGTTGTTCGGCGCTAAGGATCGCTCTTGCTGAGGTAGCACAATGTAAGTAAATAGCTCGAAGAGGGTCTTTCTCGCTCTCTATTAACTTCATTTCCAACAGGCCTCGCGGAATATTAATTGCTCCGACAGCTGATTTTTCTTGGTGTTCTGAGGGTTCGCGGACATCAACCAGCAAGCCATGATTTTCCTTTAACTCACTTGCTGCAACGCTCGCACTAATGCACCGCACATTTTTTTTAGCCTCATGCAATAGTTCTGGGATAGTCTTTAACATCATTTTTTCCTTTCGTGTATTTTAAATATTTTTACTCATTGCCGATTAGATAAAGTTTTTCACTACCGATTGCTCGCTATAGTCTAAGCATGGGAGCGTTAAAGTTGCAAGAATAAATACCACCTAAAACAAGAGTGTTATGTTCGTAATAATG
>JBLHOI010000197.1:0-4666 GCA_047621375.1 Glaciecola sp. | reverse complement strand
GGGGTCGATTGGCCTGCTTACCGTTGTTTTTATCCTTGCTTTTTATAGTATTGTTGCTGGCTGGATGATTGCATTCTTTGTCGACGCTGCAGGCAACATGATTGGATTCAGTATTCCTTGGTAATGGCGTTTATACTCGCGTACCCTGTGCTCATGGCCGAACTAATTATTGGTCGTGCAAAGCGAGCCAATATGATCGATGCGCTAGGCTCTCTCTCCACCAACCCAACTAGCAGAACTGCAGGCGTTATTACGGGGTCGATTGGCCTGCTTACCGTTGTTTTTATCCTTGCTTTTTATAGTATTGTTGCTGGCTGGATGATTGCATTCTTTGTCGACGCTGCAGGCAACATGATTGGATTCAGTATTCCTTGGTTAACTGAATTTTCAATTTCTCGAAACGCAGTATTCATGGCTTTATTTCTGTTTTTGACTGGCTTTGTTGTTAGCGGCGGTGTTAGTAATGGTATTGAACGTTGGTCTGTCAGACTCATGCCGACATTATTTTCCATTATTGTGATTTTGATTATCTACGTCAGTTTTCAAGACGGTGCTACAGAAGGTTGGAAAGCTTACTTAGTGCCCGATTTTAGTCGTTTATTAGACGCTGGATTGTTGGTCGACGCGATGGGTCAAGCTTTCTTTTCAATGTCTCTCGGTGTTGGAACTATGTTAGTTTATGGTTCATACATTCAATCGAATGAAAACCTACCTAAATTAGGTGCTTCTGTCGCACTAGTTGATATTGGGGTCGCGGTTTTCGCCGGTATGTTAATAATTCCCGCTATGTATGTAGCAGCGAATAATGGCGTTGAAATATTTACAGAAACGGGTGCCCTTATTCAAGGCGATAGTCTAATTTTCAATGTTTTGCCGGCATTATTTGCCACAATTGATGTCGTTGGCTGGGTAGTTGCTACCGCATTTTTCGCGCTAATGGTTATCGCAGCGTTAACATCATCTATTTCTATGCTAGAGGTGCCCGTTGCCTATTTGGTTGACCATAAAGGCATTCAACGTAAAAAAGCATCAGCATTATTGACTGTTTGTGTATTTGTCATTTCCTGCGTGATCATCCTTAACTTTGATGCTTTATTTGGTTTGGTTATTTCGATAACTACGCAATACAGCCAGCCATTGCTAGGTTTTGTCTTATGTATATTTGCTGGTTGGGTTTGGAATAGAAACGAAATTCTGACAGAATTAAAACAAGGTCAAGATGGTGTTGAACAAGGTTTATTCTGGAAAATTTGGCCATGGTACATAAAATTTGTTTGCCCAGTTGTCATTGCATTTATGTTTTATCGTTCACTGACAGCATAAGGAATTCCAATGTCGATTCAAAAACAAATAAAAGAACCCACGCTTACCGATGCGCTTATTCCAATTATATTGCTCGTTTTCTTTATGGGTAGTGCGGTTTTTTTATACGGTGAAGATTCATCTTATGGGCCGAATCAAATAGCGTTGTTGCTCGCTATGGGTGTCGCTGCGATTGTAGGTATAAAAAATGGTCACCGTTGGAAATCAATTGAAGAAGGACTAGTTAAAGGCATCTCGATGTCATTGGGCGCTTGTATGATTTTATTTGTGGTTGGTTCATTGATCGGTACTTGGATGCTTGCCGGTACGGTTCCAACGCTCATCTATTATGGATTGAACTTACTCAATCCTACATTTTTCTACGCCGCAGCCTCTATAATTTGCGCCGTTGTAGCAATGAGTATTGGTAGTTCTTGGACCACAGCAGCAACTGTTGGTGTTGCATTGATAGGTGTTGCTACAGGAATGGAAATGTCGCTTGCTATTACAGCGGGGGCCGTTGTATCGGGTGCGTATTTTGGCGACAAGCTATCACCATTATCCGAAACAACAAACTTAGCACCGGCAATTGCAGGAACCGATTTGTTTGAACATATTAAATATATGTTATGGACAACTATTCCTAGTTTTCTAATCACTTTAGTTTTGTTTGTTATTATTGGATTGAACGAAGATACAAGTCAGGTAAGCGGTAGCATTGAAAAAATGCAGGAAACTTTAGCCGGCCAATTTGAACTTGGTTTACACTTATTGATCCCTTTAGTCGTTCTTTTAACCTTAGCAATTAAAAAAATGCCGGCTTTTCCTGCTATCGCTATCGGGGCTTTAATGGGCGCTATATGGGCATTATTATTTCAGGATAATCTGGTTGCTTCGTTTGCTAACAATATTAACGTTACTGCACCGGATGGTATTCACTGGTTATTCAAAGAAATTCCTGAATGGGTAAAACATATCATGGTTACCTGGACTGCATTATTCGATGGTGTTAGCTTTGATACGGGTGACGAAAGTTTGGATAAACTATTAAGTCGCGGCGGAATGGCTAGCATGCTTAATACCGTTTGGTTAATTATTTGTGCCATGAGTTTTGGGGCGGTTTTGGAAAAAGTAGGGCTGTTAAAAGCGGTGGTTGCTACATTCCTTAAAGGGGCTCACAGTGCTGGTGATATGATTAGCAGAACAATCCTTACCTGTATTGGCACAAATATAATTACTGCTGATCAATATATTAGCATCGTCATGCCAGGCCGAATGTATAAAGAAGAATTTGAAAAACGAGGATTGCACCAGCTTAATTTATCCAGAAGTTTAGAAGATGGTGGTACGCTTACCTCACCGCTAATTCCATGGAATACTTGTGGGGCTTATATGTCAGGTGTATTAGGCGTTTCTGTTTATGATTATTTTGTTTATGCATTTTTCAACCTTATTAACCCTGTATTGGCTGTAATTTATGCCTATCTAGGAATTAAAATATTACGTTTAACACCACCCAAAATTAAGGTGGTAGATCAAGGAATCTAAATTTGTCTCAACTAGTCGTTAAAAAACGCTCGGATTATCAAGCACCGAGGTATCTAATCAATGAAGTAGATTTGGTCATTGAACTGGACCCAACTGAAACTATTATTACGTCAACTCTGCAGTTTGAAACAGCGCTAATGCCTATTGAGTCGAGTAATAGTGTTAGAGGCGGGCGCGATCTAATCTTAGATGGCGAAGAGCTGCAGCTCATCAGTATTTTGCTCAATGGTAGTCCATTTACCAACTATAAAATTGACGACGGAAAGCTTGTTATTGCAGAGGCTGAGCTTGCCCATTTGGCTAATTTTACATTGGTTGTCAAAAACAGCGTTAATCCAAGTAATAATGCAACGCTAGAAGGTTTGTATTTATCAAACGCTGCCTACTGCACGCAATGTGAAGCAGAAGGGTTTCGTAAAATCACTTATTTTTTAGACCGACCAGATATTTTGTCAGTTTATACAGTGACTATCATAGCGGATAAAACCGCATTTCCGCATGTTCTTTCAAATGGCAACTTGGTAGAAGCATATGATCTCAACGACGAGAAAAAATTAGTTAAATGGCATGACCCATTTAAAAAGCCTTGTTACTTATTTGCACTAGTCGCAGGTGATTTTGACAAGCTTAGTGATTCGTTTATAACTATGTCTGGTCGTAAGGTTCAACTAGAATTGTTCGTCGATAAAGGCAAAAAATCTCAAGGTCATCATGCTTTGGCGTCACTGAAAAAAGCGATGAAGTGGGATGAGGTTATTTATGGACTGGAGTACGATCTTGATATATTTATGGTTGTGGCTGTCGATTTCTTCAACATGGGCGCAATGGAAAATAAAGGGCTAAATGTTTTTAACAGCAAGTTCGTATTAGCCGATCCTAATATTGCCACCGATAATGATTTCTTTAATATTGAATCGATCATTGGACATGAGTACTTTCATAATTGGACAGGAAACAGAGTTACTTGCAGAGACTGGTTTCAATTGAGTTTGAAAGAAGGATTAACTGTCTTTAGGGACCAACAGTTTTCTGCCGATATGTTTAGTTATTTAGCCACTCGTATTAGCCAGGTAAAGGTGATGCGAGAAAATCAGTTTGCTGAAGATGCTGGCCCAATGAGTCACCCGATAAGGCCTGATGAAGTTATTGAGATGAATAACTTCTACACTGTGACAGTTTACGACAAAGGTGCTGAAGTAATCAGAATGCTGCATACGCTTCTCACTGCTGAAGGTTTTAGGCGCGGTATGGACTTGTATTTTGAGAGACATGATGGTCAGGCGGTCACATGCGATGATTTTGTGAATGCAATGCAAGATGCAAATGAGGTCAATCTTGATCACTTCAAGCTATGGTACTCTCAGTCAGGAACGCCGAGAGTTACTGTTGAAAAAACGTCGCAAAATGGAACTTATGAATTAAGCTTTACTCAGCGAACATTGCCAACAGCTGATCAATTAGATAAACAAGCATTATACCTACCAATAAAAATGGAATGTCTCGATAGGACAGGACGTAAAATTGATCTAAAGTTAACTAACGATACATTTTTATTAGATTCAGGAAGTGCGACATTAGCAGTCAGTGATCAAGATTTTGTACCTGTGTTATTAAGCGATTTTTCGTCACCAGTTATACTGGATTATCCTTATTCACTCGACGATTTGTTGTTGATTATGACTCACGCCACAAGCGCTTATTCAAAATGGGATGCAAGCCAAGCTTTGTATTCAGTGTTAATACGTCAGCTTTATGAGAACACGCAAACTGAGATTTCAACAAAAGTATGGCGAGAACTTGAAGCCGCATTGTTGCA
>JBLHOI010000196.1:0-4753 GCA_047621375.1 Glaciecola sp. | reverse complement strand
TGTTAAGTGCTTACGCGCACAATGATACGATTTTAGTCGGTGAGCAACGGTATGTTAAGCAAGGACAAAAAATCGCAACTATGGGGCGCACTGGTTCCAAAGATGTTATGTTGCATTTTGAAATTAGGCGTAAAGGGAAGTCGCTCGATCCCTTCACATTCTTACCAAAAAAATAATTCGTTTGATGGCTCATCCTTAATCGGACCCGTTTTTCAGCCTTTCACTGAATTAACTTTAAGAAGTTGATGGGGGTGGCTAATGACTACAAAAAGAAATAGTGAACTTATAGCAGCATCAGCCCAAACTGATACTGACGATAGCATCAGCAACAAGCAACTTGATGCCACCCAAATTTACCTAGGAGAAATAGGTTTCTCTCCACTCCTTAACGCTGAAGAAGAAGTTAAATTTTCACGCGAAGCATTAAAAGGTAATGAAAAGTCGCGTGAGCGAATGATTGTTAGTAATTTGCGCTTGGTGGTTAAAATTGCTCGCCGCTATAATAATAGAGGCTTAGCGCTATTAGATTTAATAGAAGAAGGTAACTTAGGTCTGATCCGCGCAGTTGAAAAATTCGATCCTGAACGCGGTTTCCGCTTCTCAACTTATGCGACTTGGTGGATACGACAAACCATTGAGCGAGCGTTAATGAACCAAACTCGCACTATTCGTTTACCTATTCATGTCGTTAAAGAACTGAACTTATATTTACGCACGGCCAGAAAGCTCTCTCAAGAACTTGATCATGAGCCCAGCGCACAAGAAATTGCTGAATCAGCGGGCGAGCCAGTAGCTAGCGTTCAAAAAATGCTGAAATTAAACGAACGTATTAACTCGGTAGACACTCCTATTGGAGGTGACGATGAGAATAAAGCACTACTTGATTTCATTGCGGATGAGCAAGGCACGCAACCAGAAAATCAAGTACAAACGAATGACATGAAGCTCAACATTATAAAATGGTTAGAAGAGCTAAATCCTAAACAGACAGATGTATTAGCGAGGCGATTTGGCCTGCTCGGTCATGAACCAGCAACTCTTGAGGATGTTGGCAATGAAATAGGCTTGACCAGAGAGCGTGTCAGACAAATTCAGGTTGAAGCATTGAAGTGCTTGAAAGATATCATGCGCCATCATGGTCTTGATATAGAGTGTCTATTTACCTATCAAGGATAGCCAACACAAAACTTATGATGATTGCTTTTATACGACTCGCTATATCGGGGCTCATCGCCTTCTGTTTCTATGCTGCTTGGGCTTATTACGCTAACAGTTTAGTTACTGACGACCCCAAAATACTTTACAAAGCTGCCTTGGTACAAGGTACTTATAGCGGCGCAATTACACTTGTTTTCACCTTTATACTAGAGCTTTTTCATCAAGTATTTAGTAATAAACAATATTGTCTTCCCTTCATTATTCCTGCCGTGGTAAGACCCACTTTTTTTAGCAAAGAATGTGCAACCAGCAAAACCTTTGAATCGTCTCTGAACAATATTCAAAGCGGCTGCACCGGAACGTGTTTACCCGGTGCACTATTAGCGCCATTGCCAGCAATTGTTTTGCAGAGTGGTTTTGTAGTAGCGGTAAATATCGCTTTTATGACGCCTAATTTGTGGCTGACCGTCGCTCCGTCAATATTCTTTAGCGCGATCTATGGTTATGTATATAGCGTTTCGCTAACCAGAAAACTTAGGCTCGCTCAAGGGTAACAAAAGTATAATTGTGTGGGTTTTTTTCATCTTTCTGGTGGATTTCTCGTGCGACCTCAGTCCAATTCGCATTCGCTTCATAATCTGGAAACTGAGTATCACCTGCAACTTTCAGATCAATAAAAGTAAGGTATAGGCGTTGCGCTTGCTCCAGCATAGACTGGTAGATGCTACCACCACCTATAATCATGACTTCCTCAAAAGCAGATGCTTCTTGCATGGCTGCTTCGATAGATGTGACCACAGTTGCATCAGCTAACGAATAAGATTTATTAGTCGTAATAACAATATTAGGACGCCCTGGTAACGCTCTTCCAATCGACTCATACGTTTTCCTACCCATCAGGACTGGCTTGCCCATGGTAACAGATTTAAAGTGTTTTAAATCTGCGGGCAAATGCCAAGGCATGTCATTATCGGCTCCGATTATTCGGTTGTCTGCCATGGCAGCAATCATTGATATCATTTTTTTATGCCCGACCTATTCTTCAGAGTAAGCTATCTTGAGTATTTATTTTTGGTAAATAACTTCAACGTCATAATCGTCATCGTCCCAATCTTCATCATCTAAGTCATCATCAGCTTCTGTATCGCCCACCTGTACATCTGTATTGGCTTCTTCAGGATTAGTGTTCCACTTAAACGTCGTTTCTTCTTCTTTATTGAACATTTCTTCCTCAGGTGGAAGAGAGTCAATAAACTCCATAATGTCTTGACACAGCACATCCACATTCAATTTTTGGAAGGCTGAAATTTGATAATAGTCTTTTTCCCAGCCCAACCTAGAGGCAATGTCAGCACATAAAGCATTAGCTTCGTCTTCTAACATTAGGTCAATTTTGTTAAACACTAACCAGCGTGGCTTAGCGGCTAATTTTGGACTATATTTATCTAATTCATTATCAATCGTTAACGCATTTTGAACCGGATCTGAACCGTCAGCAGGCATAATATCTATCAAATGGATTAAGACGCGACAACGTTCAAGGTGTCTTAAAAACTGAATGCCTAAACCAGCTCCATCAGAAGCACCTTCGATTAAACCCGGAATATCGGCGACCACAAAACTAGCTTGCGAGTCAAGACGGACAACACCAAGATTTGGTACCAATGTAGTAAATGGATAGTCAGCAACTTTTGGAGTCGCGGCAGAAACCGAACGAATAAAAGTCGACTTACCAGCGTTAGGCATTCCTAACATGCCAACATCTGCAAGCAACATTAGTTCCAAGGCAAGCTTACGAATTTCCCCTGGTGTACCGTCTGATTTAATACGTGGGGCTCTATTGGTACTACTCTTAAATCGAGCATTACCAAGACCATGAAAACCACCTTGGGCTACTTTCATACGCTGACCATGTTTGATCAGGTCACCCAAAAACTCACCGGTGTCTTGATCAGTGGCACGCGTACCAACTGGCACTCCCAAAATCAAATCTTGACCACCGCGACCAGTGCAATCAGCCCCTTGACCATTAGTGCCTCGCTGTGCACGATGAAACCTTTCAAATCGGTAATCAATTAAGGTATTTAAGTTTTCGTCAGCTTCAAGATAAACGCTACCGCCATCTCCACCGTCACCACCATCAGGGCCACCGTTAGGTATGTATTTCTCGCGTCTGAATCCAATAACGCCGTTGCCACCGTCTCCAGCTTCTACGCGTATTTCTGCTTCATCAACAAACTTCATATCTTTTCTCTAAACCTGTGGTTGGTGCGCGTCAGCAAATTAAATATAGTGCTTTCACACGAAATTACACGTTGAGTATAGCAGTTTTTGCTCTACCCGTAACTGGTCTTTAAACCAGCTTTAAACAATTCAAACCTATAAACGCTGCAGACAACATTGATGTGCATTGCGCTGAAGATCTTATTACGAAAGAATTAACCGAAGCTCCCGCCTCAAAAAAACTACAAGCTCATCCATGATGGGCTTTACAACCGCGACCCTGAAATGGTCATTTTTTGAGGAGGGAGCTTTGGTTAATTAGTTCCCGTCAATTTTCGGTGCGACTAGCAGCCTTGCCCTTTGCATCTTATTTGTCAGTGACACTCCGCATGGATAGTACACTTGTATCAGTCTGCTACTTAGATACTACGTTTCTACCACCATGCTCTTCAAATAAGACAGTCATACCAATCTGGCGCTGCGTTATCAACAAATAAACGATTACTAAAAATTCAGCAATTATAGCCAGTGAATGTTTAGGTAACGGTTCAATGCCAAGTAGTGCAAAAGATCCTGTATACCAATTAATGTCAATCAAAGTGCATATTTTACGCATTAAGGTAGCATCGTAAAATACAGGTTAAAAAGAAACGCAAAAAAAACCCCGCCGGTAGCGGGGTTTTCAATATACTTTAGACCGGACTACTCAGCAAGAATGCTGACGAATCTGCGGTTTTTGGGACCTTTGATTTCGAACTGGACTTTACCCGCTGTTAGTGCGAACAAAGTATGGTCTTTACCAATACCCATATTGCTACCAGGATGAAACTTAGTCCCACGCTGTCTAACAATAATATTACCTGCTAATACATCTTGGCCGCCATAGCGTTTAACACCTAAGCGTTTACTTTCTGAATCGCGACCGTTTTTAGTACTACCACCAGCTTTTTTATGTGCCATGAGTTAGTCTCCTATTATACGTTAATTGCAGTGATTTTCACTTCTGTGAACCACTGGCGATGTCCCATCTGCTTGCGGCTATGCTTGCGTCGACGGAACTTAACTACTTTAATTTTTTCGCCGCGACCGTGTGTAACTATCTCAGCTGTAACTTTACCACCCGCAACATAAGGCGTTCCGATTTTTACATCTTCGCCGTTGCTGATCATCAAGATATTATCGAATTCGATTGACTCACCAGGAGCCACTTCAATCTTCTCAAGACGAAGAGTTTGACCTTCGGCCACACGGTGTTGTTTACCACCACTTTGGAAAACCGCGTACATATATTTCTCCGCACTGCGCATACAAGCGCTTTTTATTCAAAAAACAGGGCGCGAATTGTACGTTATGGATTCTAATCTATCAAGCA
>JBLHOI010000195.1:0-4756 GCA_047621375.1 Glaciecola sp. | reverse complement strand
CGCACCTTAAACCTGAGACTAGCTTAGTCCAGCAAAATAAGGCAAAGCGGACTGCTAATGAGGTAGCGTGACACCGCTGTTGCCGTTCTCGCCAGGAATTAAGTGAATAATACGCCCCTACTTCCTTATTTAGTACTTTTACTGCCAATCCGCTTGATAGATTCCTATTTAACGCGGCATGAGGCCAAGCTGTCGCATATTATTTGTGGAAGCAGTCTAGCAATATTAAGTTAGTGAGTTAAATTTACAATTATTTAACATGAGTCTATTGATGAGCACAGAAGTTGCAGTAAACGGGAAAATCCCCTTCGTTCAAAAAATTATTTATGGTCTGGGCGCCCTCATCAATAACCTCTTATCCGCGGCTATTGGCGGCATGGTTATTGTTCTCAATTTAGGTCTTGGAATGAATCCAGCGTTGGTCGGCTTAGTAAGTGCACTGCCGCGCTTAACCGACGCAATTACCGATCCATTGATGGGTTATATATCCGACCATACGAGAAGTAAATGGGGCCGTCGTCGACCGTATATTTTTTGCGGTGCAATAGCAGCAGGCATCATTTTTGCACTTTTATGGCAACTTCCTGAAGGAAAAAGTGAAAATTACTATTTTTGGTTTTTCCTTATCGGCTCATTTGTTTTCTATCTGGCCTACACCATGTTCGCCACACCATGGGTGGCCTTGGGTTATGAGCTAACACCAGACTATCATGAGCGCACTCGACTCATGGCAACGCAGAACTTTATGGGACAAATCGCCTACTTAATTGCCCCCTGGTTTTTATGGTTTATGCAAAATGACCTGCTCTTTGATGACATGATAGCAGGCGCTGCGTGGCTGGCCGTTATCATTGGCGCTTTCACAATATGTGTTGGCGTATTACCTGCTATATTTTTAAAGGAACCGATTAGACAGGTGCAAGCAGGACCGATCCCAGGTGAACAGTTTATTGCGCCTGGTGTAAAGGGCTTCCTCAAAGGCTTCGCAACGACCATAAAATTTACCCCTTTTCTATTTTTATGTGCTGCTACTTTTTTAGTATTCAATGGTTTTATGATGGTGGCCTCATTCCAATTTTACGTAATTATCTATTATATATTTGGCGGTGATACGTCAATGGGTGCGGAATATGCAGGTTGGTCCGGCACGTTAGCTGCCATATCTACTTTCTGTGTTATTTTTATTGTAACCAAGTTTTCTACGCACTTTGACAAACGCAAAGGCTTCTTTTTTGCCATCGGTATATCGGTTATTGGTTATGTATTAAAGTGGTTTTGCTACACCCCTGACTACCCTTTATTAATGCTGTTGCCAGTCCCTTTTATTGCTTTTGGTCTTGGTGGTCTGTTTACGCTTATGGGCTCTATGATTGCCGATGTTTGTGACATGGACGAACTTAATACCTATGAAAGACGCGAAGGCATGTTTGGCTCAATATACTGGTGGGTTGTAAAGTTAGGAATGGCTGCCGCTCTTGCTGCGGGTGGATTCTTGTTAAACGCAACGGGGTTTGATGTTGCATTAGGCGGAGCTCAGTCCCCAGAAACGATTTATCTAATGCGCATCTTCGATGCCTTCATTCCTGCATTTTGCTCTGTCATTGCTATATTAATGGTGTACTGGTATCCAATTACTGAGGAAAAAGCAGGCGAAGTAAGAGCGACTTTGGACGCTCGTAAAGTTTAATAATGATGTGGTTGAGTTACACTTGTTTTTAGAAAGCCAAGTTGCATGTGCTTTCAAACTACGATACTAAGTTTAGACATTGATACTCTGCACAACTGCCTTTGGTAGTTGCGCAGAGTATCGGTTACCTAACTTCCGGTATAAAGTTGATTCCGACTTACAGATACATCAATTCGAACAATCGCGCCCGAACGAGCAAAGAGCATTTGACTAAACTCTTGATTAAGTTCGTTTGCCTTCACAATATGCTTTTCTCCATCTGCAGCAGAGATAGTCACTTCAGCATCAGCATCATTACTTATAGAGTAGACAATCGGCACTTGGCACCATGTAAAGCCTAAACTTCCACTATCGAGATCAATTGTCTTCCAAGCTTCATTGATATCCAGATAACGTAACGTCGTTGGTTGCGTGGTGAACTCCTGCTCTCTTAGCAAGAACGGGTCGAAGCTTACCTGACCTTTAGTCACAAAACAGCCTAGCTCGCCCATTCTGGTCAATAGCTCTTCTTTAACTTGGCCAGTCATACCCGGCTGTTGTGCGCCAGCATGTTTTGGAGTGTGAGAATAAGGATCTGCAGGAAAAGCACCATATTCTTCAGGTGTCTTGTTAAAACCGATACCTTCTCGCACGTTATAGTAGTGCGCGATCAGTGCTTGAGATGTATTTGATTTACCTTGCTCATTAACACTTTTTATTGCAACTTCTTGAACCGCAAGTAACAGTTTAGATACCATGTGCCAGTAGATACATCCTAATCCTTCAAAGCCAAACATGCCGCCAGAACGGCCGGTAAAGGCACTGTGATTAAATACAGATTCGTAAGTATCTAACATCGCATTTAATGCACTGTCAGTGGCTAAATCTGGATACTCTTTAGCTATTTCAGGCCAGATTTGTTTGATGGCATTGGCGTTAGTCAATTCGCTATTAAAACGATAGTTGTCCATCGCATCCAATTTAATCAAGCGATTATCGCCCTGTGCAAGCATGTCTGATAACAGTGGATGATTAGTGACATCATGCTTAGGAACACAATTTTTGCTGATAAACCCTAGCTGCTTTCTATCTGGATACAACATAAACGTTTTTTGGTCTTCTCTATACATCTCACTTGCGTACAGTGTATCCATAATTTCAACCGCTCTCTCAGAGCTAAGCGCCCCTGAACTAAGCGCTGCCACTTGCCCTTCCAGCATGTCGTACAAATGACTAACGTTTAGGGATTTCTGATTAATACTAAGGACGTTGTAAGCATGGTACAAACCAGAATCGCTATAATTCGCTTCAATACTGCGAGTGATTAATGGCTTAGCATTAGAAAGTAGCGCGTTGAGTTCACTTATACTCACCGTTTGCTTACTATAGTTACCTGAGTGCTGATACATTTTTTCGCGGTATTCGCTGGCTAACGTACCTAATTTATGCAAGGTAGAAAATTGTAAACTGGCTGACACTGGGCCTTCTTGTATTTGCGCACTTGCACTTTGTAGGATCTGTGTCGTTCCCGTTAACCACTCGGCAACTTCTGTCGTCATGACAAACTGCTTATTAGTATCTTCAATCGACGCGAGTAAGTCGCTGACAAACGACACATAACGGTTTAAATAACACAATGTGACCATCGACAAGCCTTGGCCCACTAACGCATTGTTGGCGTCATTCCACTCTGGACGCTGGGTATTTAGCCAAATTCCACCATCAATAACTAAGTTACTCAATTTTGATAGCAGCGGTATGAAGATCTTTTCGACTAGGGACACTTGATAAACTTGACCCTGAGCATCTAAAACTAATTTACCATCAGACCCTAAGCGCTCGATATTTCGTTCGATGTTTTCAGCCATTTCATTATCAAATAAAACAGTGTCTTTGGGGGAATCAATAATGTTGTGCAACGGTTTAATGCGATAAGGCACATTGGCATAACTGTAAACCGACTGCTCTAGTAACGATGCCAGTTTACCAGGATGGAAATTATTAGACGATTCTAATAATTTCAGCAAATAAATAATCTGATGGTCACCCCAATAACCAATGTAACTCCATGGGTCATCTGGCTCTTCAACTTCCCAATCAATACCTTGTTTAGTAATGCGATATGGATTGTAACCATCCAGTGTCGACGCGTTAACGAATTTTGCGATAACCGACTCGATAAATGAAGGATAACTGAGCGTTAACGCTTCCCAATTTTGGAAAATATCGCGCCAATTACCTTGATAAGATAAGAGAGGTTGACCTCGGTCGTCTTTCAATTCAATAGCAAATTGATTCCAAGGACGACTAGGATCGCCATGACGACGGCCAAAAGTAATAGGTAAATATTCGTAGATTAATCGACTCAACTGCGCATCTTGCAATTCTTCAACCGATAACATGAGATCATCTAAGCTTACATTTTCTGGCAAATTGCTCAATACAGCCTTCTGCCTTTCATAAATGTCGTGATTGAAATGCTGTAGAGTTTTAAGTAAATCAGCACGCGAAACCTGATATTGATTAGCAAAAATGCCGCCACGTAAAACATTAAATAGCGTGTTTGCATAATGATGCAAAGAAACATCTGCTTCTCCGGTGACTTGGAATCCATCAGAGGATGCCATTATGCGCGCTAATTTGTCACTTCCCGTTAAAAATGATTGCCGCATTTCTTCAGCGACAGTCGATTCATTCAACAAAGCTTGTTTCAGAGCCACGACATCCGTTTGGTCTTTCTCTACGTCCACATTAATTGACCACTTTTGCTCGCCATGCGCAGCTAATGTGACATGACTGTGCACTAAGTAACAACTGCGCACACCACGGCTATAATCTGAACTTTCAAGAACTTTGCCAGCTTTGAACATATCTAAACTTGAAGACGTTAAATGCACCGTAGAACCAGGTAAACCCAAACGAAAAACAGTATTTGCACGAAGTGCTTCTACTGGCTCAGCGCGATCCGTAATTGCTGAATAAAGCGTATATAAGGCCAATCCAGTTTCCTGGTCTACCTCTGTCCATTTATAAGCGTCAACGAGATTACTCGACTGTGACTGCGTAAAAAGAGGTGTGCCGGCAGGAAGG
>JBLHOI010000194.1:0-4798 GCA_047621375.1 Glaciecola sp. | reverse complement strand
AAGTCGAGATGACCTACGCTTACTCGGGAATGTTTCTGTATGCGACCAATCCAAGCCTGATCAGCGCAATGCATTTCAGACCGTCATGGGTTGCTCCATAGGGTTACATTCGTTTGTTTTTGCAAAGCATAATTTACATGATGTAGCGACATTAATATATCAAAAAAATATCGCGGTCAGAGTGGGGCATCATTGTGCAATGCCATTGATGAAATTTTTAAATATTACGGGCACCATGCGAGTCTCGATTGGCTGTTATACCACAGAGCAAGATATCCAGTTTTTCTTAGAGGCTTTAGACAACGCACTAGCGGAATTAGATGAGAATGCGGGTCATCAATTGATACCACAGTCAAAGCAACAAGACGTTAACCTGCTCACCGATAAAGTAAATAATGCTAACTTAATTAGTCATGGCAATGCCAAAAGCACTGTTGGGGAAGTAACAGAGACATTGCCTATAGCATTCAATCTAAAGCAAGCGAAAGGGTGGGACAACCAGTATCGTCAGTTACTACTGGCAAGCAAAGACCTTAATGCATTGCCTGTTGAAATGCGCTTAAATGAAAACGCAGTATTTGGGTGTGAATCTGATTTATGGATTGCATACGCTAATGGCCAGCTGTGTGCTTACTCCCAAAGTAAGGTCATTAGAGGTATTCTTGCCCTTATTTTAGAGAAAGTATTACATTTAAATACCACCATAACCACTGATCATAGTGACCCAAAAAGTACTTCAGTTGCGGCTTGTTTCGATTATTTTGGATACCTGACAGAATTAAATTTAACGCCTTTTTTTAGTGTCGGTAGACAAGACGGAGTCAAAAATGCGATCGCAGCAATAAAAACTAAGCTAACGATACGTAATACAATCTGATGCTCAATTTGAACGTTGCGTTCGATTCAACCGTGTTTTCGCTTCAATCCATTGGCTCATGTATTTCGTGCTATTGATTGTATGATGTTGTATTACCTGTCCTAAAAAGTGCTGACGACGATGCTGTGTTAAATTTAAACTAATGTTGTGAATACAATCAGTTAGCTGCTTGGATTGTCGAGTATAATTAAACATTGATGAATATAGTGGTTCGCTGTGATTGCTGGCCATGGTCCATATATCCTCATTTGAATATAGTGTAATACATGATTGTATAAAATCGTCAGTTGATGATTGAATGTTGTGAATAGCGCCAGGCCATAGGGCATTTTGCCCTGCCAAGTTATTATTTTTATCAAGTTTACTTTTTTCATCGCAAGAGGGCTGTAATCCCTCTGCTCCGACTTCTGTGGTAACCGATGGTGTTCTGCATTGCATAGCATCTACTAGCTTTCCCTTAATACCAGCGCCAAAATTCAACGGCGCAAGTAAAACTCTTGCGTTACCGATGACCTCTTGTGCGTCTTTTGTGTAACCATGCACCAAAAATCCCTGTTGTTTGTTTTCAAGCTGTTTTGCTTTTGGTGTTAAGTACGATCCATAAACATGGCACAGCGCGTTTGGCAGAGCCTGATGTATTGCAGGCCAAATATTTTGTTTTAAGGTAAGTACAGCATCCCAATTTGGCGCATGCCTGAAACTACCTATACTGACAAAATCAATTCGTTGTGCATAAGTTTTAGTCGGTTTTATTGCTTGTTCAGAGAATAAAAAGGGGCAGTAATGGAGTAGAGTCTTGGGCAGACTAAATACGGTTGTGAGCAAGTGATATTCGTAATTAGAGAGTAAAATACTGAGGTCACACCGCAAAATTGAGGCTAATTCTCTTTTACAAAGGTCACTGTATAAATAGGCGTTAGATTGCTCATGTGTAAGTGCCTTTATGTTGTTTTTATTACTATCTTTGTATGCTTGATGTCTAGCATCACGCAAAAAATGGAGGTCTTCACAATCTAGTATTTTCATGCAATGTGGTGCTGCAGAAGAAACTCGCCATCCAAATTGTTCCTCACTAATAAAACGGTCAAATATAGTAATGTCTGGTGCATATTGGTTTACAAAGGTATCAAAACTACTGTCATTCAAGGTAATGCGTTGTTCTTTTACACCGATACAAGATAAGAGAGCTGAATGCTCTGATTTTTCAGCTGCGCAAGCAAAAGTAACTTGGTAGCCAATACTAATGAATAAATTGATATAGCTGAGGATATTCTGCCCAGCTGCAGTAGAAGTTGGCTCGGGCCATACCAAACCAACAAATAGCACTTTATGATTTGACTGTTCTAACACAGTTATGTCCGCCTTTTTTTACTCTGAACAATGCAGAGTCTGCTTGTTTTATAGTGCTGCTGTATATTGCGTGTTTGAGCGTCGTTCTGGGATACTGGTCAACTGATAGTTAACGCTATGTTTTAACTACCAACGATAGCTAATAAAAAACCAAGAAAAATGACTGTTGTAGACAATATGATACCACTTAATGATGACATATAAAGTGTTGCTAGGGTTCTTAGATATCAAATAGCGGGCAAATAAGTATTATGGACTTTTTTAATAAATAAAATAAATCGCGTTGCAGTATAGCGATAAATTAACACAAACTGCAGCCCCGAGAATCAGAAGCTTTGCAATGGGTATTGCATACTAATATTACAGAACCTATGTTCTGTAATAGGTAACAATTGCAGATCTACTTTAGCAATAACACAATCCAAAAAAAACAGTGACTAAGGTAGCCAACAGATAAATGACTGATTTTCAGTATTTTGTGGGGCGGTAATTTGATGACAGCAAAGACAGGTAGTTAAAATCAAATGTAGTCCATAGAATTAAAATGAGACCGTGTAGTGATATTGCCTAACTATATGATATTATTATATTAATTTTAAATATTTCATCAAATAAGATAGACAGTGATTGAAATAAGAGGCGGATTAGTGTAATAGTGATTGTCGTGTGGCATGAATACCCATGTTTTTCAGTGCCAGCTCGCTCGTGTTTTACGCTGCTTTTTGTTTATCCTCGCTAGACAATTGACACTGTATAAAAAGGAAATTATGAACGCAATTGAATATGCAAAAAACGTTTCTGAACTACTTGCGGTCCCATACACGGCCCTCAGAGTTAGAAGGTTAATCGACGATGACCGGTCTGACGCAAATAGTATATCAGCGGTTGTGCAAACTGACCCTGGGTTGGCTGCGCATATTCTCAAAGTTGCCAATAGTGCAATATTTCGTTTTCCACGAAAAATCGATAAATTAACCAGAGCGATCCAAGTAATAGGGACTTCTGCAGTTTATGATTATGCGTTGATATTTTCGCTATCTAATGCGTTTAGCAGCGAGCAAAGTCAATTTGTCGACTTAGATAAATTTTGGGAGCAAAGTGTTAGTTGCGCTATTTTAGCGAGACACTTTGGTCTATTGAAAGGAAACAAAAATGCGGATAGATTATTTGTAAACGGTCTACTGCATAACATTGGTGAGTTAGTGGTTTTAAAGCTGACCCCGGACTTAGCAAAAGATTGTGCGCGTTTTGATACGGAACTCAGCCCTAAAGAATGTCAATATGATGTGCTTGGTTTTAGTTATGCTGAAGTGTCAGCGGCATTAGGGCAGCAGTGGATGTTGCCCGACCCAATTGTATCAACAATTGCCATGCAACATCATAACAATGCAGCTGCTGAATCTCTGGAAGTTGGCATCATGCAACTAGCTTATGAGCTTTCTATTATAAACACGTTTTCACATCATTATAGTTTCGAAACGCATCTACCATCGTATCTTTATGAATCTTTGAAGTTTAACAATGATGATATCGAGGAAGCGTTAGATAATACTAATTATCAAGTTGAACAAATTATTCATCTATTCAATCCGGATTCATTTCAAATAGCCTGAGTAAATAGTGCTCAGTCAAATATCGCGACAGTTTGCCTACTGATGGCAATGAGTTGGCCGTCTTTATCCCATATATTTGCTTCAGTGTGTCCATATCCATGTCCAGCTTGGCGAGTGTGCACTTTATAGGCCAGCCAGTCGTTTCCTGAAATCGACCTGTGTGGATAAATAAATTCTAAACTCCAACTAACTGAACTTGCAGGCGCCGGCGCACTTAGCATTTGTATAAGGGTTGGGGGCCATGCATCAATAATACTAATAAGGTGTGCGTCAGTGAATGTCGCTGGGGCTTTTTTAAATCGCATCCAACCGCAATAATGAGACGTATTTTGCGATGAAAAAGGAAAACCGCCTTCCTGAATTGATAAGTCGATGTGCTTTAAGAATTCCGGTTTTATGTCTGCACCAGAAAAGGTAATCACCTCATTTATCGGCGACGCTATGTTGTGAGTCTCTTTATTTGGCACTGATATTGCGGATTCTCGATTATTTCCAAAGCAAATTTGTGAAACTACACAGATTTTATTGTCCTGTATGGCGCGCACCATTAATTGACTTACATTTTTACCTTCACGCAAAATTTCTACGGTGATCGTAAAGGGTTGATTGGCTATTAGTGGCCCAACAAAGTTAGTCGAGTTTGATCGCATCACTCTTTCTAGGGGAACATATTCTCGTGCTGCGGCATATAATAAACCTGCTGATAAGCCTCCATAGACAGTGCGACCTTGTGACCAACTTGAAGGAATTGTTAAGACTAAGTTAGGGGAGGTCTTTTGTGTTTTTGCTAATGCAAGTAACTTATCAATATGCATTTAGTATTCTTTATGTTGACTGCTCAGATTGGGCTAGTCTGTATGTAATAACGGGCACTTACAAGTAACTTCAACCTACTTATACTTATATTTACAAATAATTAACATTAAGTGGCAAACTAGCCAAAGCTCATCCAATATAG
>JBLHOI010000193.1:0-4828 GCA_047621375.1 Glaciecola sp. | reverse complement strand
AACACGTATTTTAGGACCTTGAAGATCACCTAAAATAGCGACATACCGGTTTAATTTTTTTGCCGCAATTCGTACTTTTTTCGCTCGCTCAATATGGTCTTGAGCATTACCATGCGAGAAATTCATCCTAACCACGTTTACGCCTGCTGCTATGACTGCTTCAATCATTTCTTGGGTATCAGTTGCAGGACCTAAAGTGGCTAGTATTTTTGTTCTACGCGACATATCGTTACTCACTTATGTTGTTATTTCCGGGTTGTTTATTACTTTATTTGTAAACAGTGTCGATTTTAATTTAAGATCGAACTAGGCCTACAATTAATTTTCAGTTTTATTAAAGCGACTGCCTCGTAAAGTATCTTTGACTCTTTTTAAATTTTCCCTGAACTTGGTACCGCGGCGCAAAGTAAAACCAGTTGCTAAAACATCAATTAATGTTAGCTGCGCAATACGCGATGCCATTGGCATATATAGGTCAGTATCTTCAGGAACTGCTAGCGAAAGTACATAATTACATTCTTTGCTCAATGGGCTGTCAGCAGAAGTAATTCCGACCACCACTGCATCGTTTGATCTCGCGATTTGCGCGAGATCAACCAAGCTTTTGGTTCTGCCTGTGTGGGATATTAAAACAACTACATCTTCTTCAGTACAATTCATGCAACTCATGCGTTGCATTAACGGATCTTCAAAATAGACGATGGGTACGTTAAACCTAAAAAACTTGTTGAGCGCATCATGAGCAACTGAAGAAGATGCACCCATACCAAAAAATGAAATCTTTTTGGCTTGCGTTAATAGGTCGACTACCCGATTTACCGTAGCTATATCGATAGACTGACGAGCGACCTCTAATGATGCCATTGTAGATTCGAATATTTTATTGGTGTATTCGGTGGGGCCGTCAAATTCATCAACATGGCGATTCACATATGGCGTGCCATTGGCAAGACTTTGTGCTAAGTGCAATTTAAAGTCAGGGTAGCCTTTCGTGTCTAATCGTCTACAAAACCGATTGACCGTTGGTTCACTAACATTCGACATCTTGGCTAATGTCGCAATGGAAGAATGAATAGCCACTTGTGGATTTGCAAGGATGACGTCCGCTACTTTTTTCTCTGATTTACTAAAATCGGCTTTTTGTCGTGTGATTTTTTCGAGTATGTTCATTATTATTATCTCACTAAAGAGGCTTTATTTACTCTTTTTGTTGTTTTTAGCACGTGCCAAGCAAATTATAGAATTATGTTGGCCGCTCACGAACAGTTAAACTGTAATAATAGTACGATTATTTTTAACGTTTGTCATTTTTGTTGTAACTTTTTAACTAAAATAATTAACATCTAAATGCTTTTTTATCTGAATATTTCATCTTATTACAGGTCCATATAGCGAGATTATGGTTAGATTTTTTGATGGTTCATAGTTAGTATAGGTAGTATAAATAAAGAATTGTATGATTTATAAGATGGCACAGAGTTTGATATTTTAAAAAATCAAATTCGCGCTTTATTTTTTGTTAAAGAGTTTAGTGTTTTACGCGTGTATTAGTTGTAATATTACTACATTTGTTGTTTACTATACGCAATAATTACCTGTTAATAATTACAATGTTGCATGAATATGGTGCAAAGAGGCTACTATGATTAAAGATACAGGGTCAACCAATTCTGGTTACGAACCCATTGATTTTGTCTTATTTGGCACCCTTGGTGACTTAGCAAGACGCAAACTACTTCCTTCTCTTTATCAGCTTGAAAAAGCGAACTTATTAAATAGCGACACGAATATTATCGGTGTCGCACGTCAAGACATGCTGCAGGCAGATTATGTTGCGAAAGTGAAAGAAAATATCACTAAGTTTTTAGGTGAAACTTTCTGTGCCGAAACATGGCAACGATTTGAACAACGTCTTGATTACGTTCAAATTGATATGAAGAATGTAGCAGATTATTCAAAACTGAGTGAACACGTCGATGTTTCGCGGACTATGGTTTGTTATTTCGCTACACCGCCCTCTATTTATGGTGATCTTTGTAAAGGAATGAACGCGGCTAAAATAATTGATCCCAGCGTAAGAGTGGTGTTAGAAAAACCCATTGGTCATGATTTTGCATCGTCAAAAGTAATTAATGAACAAGTTGCGGAGTTCTTCACAGAGAGCCAAATTTACCGTATTGATCATTATCTCGGTAAAGAAACGGTATTGAATTTGATCGCATTACGCTTTGCAAACAGTATTTTTGCAACTAACTGGGATCATAACTGTATTGATCACGTGCAAATAAGCGTTGCTGAATCGGTCGGTATTGAAGGGCGTTGGGGTTACTTTGATGACGCGGGTCAGATGCGCGATATGGTGCAAAATCACCTTTTACAAATTCTCTCTCTTGTTGCGATGGAACCACCTACGACCTTAGATGCCGATAGCATTCGTGATGAAAAGCTAAAAGTACTCAAAGCACTGCGCCCAATTAATTCAACGAACGTCGCTGAAAAAACAGTTAGAGGCCAATATGTTGCGGGATTCGTGCGCGGTGAAGAAGTGCCAGGGTATCTGGAAGAACCGGATGCTAATGCAAAAAGTAAGACTGAAACCTTTGTTGCTATAAAAGCTGAAATTGACAACTGGCGTTGGGCAGGTGTTCCTTTTTACTTACGGACGGGCAAACGCCTGCCGAATAAAACGAGCGAAGTTGTTATTTATTTCAAGCGTCAACCGCACAATTTGTTCAGTGAAAGCTTTACTACGCTGCCTCAAAACAAGTTAGTGATCCGCTTACAACCAGATGAAGGCGTTGAAATAACGGTTATGAACAAAGTGCCTGGTTTGACAAGTTCTCGTTCTATGGACTTGCAAAAATCTAAACTCAATTTAAGTTTTTCAGAAGCATTTGAGGCCGAGCGCATTCCTGATGCATATGAAAAACTGCTGTTGGAGGTCATGATTGGGAATCAAGCATTGTTTGTGCGCCGGGACGAAATAGAACAAGCATGGACTTGGGTTGACTCTATTAAAGCTGCTTGGGATAAAAGTAATGAGCCTGCGGAAAGCTATCAAGCCGGCACGTGGGGACCCGTATCTTCTATCGCGTTATTAGCGAAGGAAGGGCGGTCTTGGTATGAAAGTAAAATGACGCGAAGCAAATAGG
Source organism: Glaciecola sp. (assembly GCA_047621375.1). Lineage (GTDB taxonomy): Bacteria > Pseudomonadota > Gammaproteobacteria > Enterobacterales > Alteromonadaceae > Glaciecola. The sequence goes on along the minus strand of JBLHOI010000193.1, from coordinate 1,676 downwards.
AGCTTAGCATGAGTTTAAAAACAACCACGTTTAATTCAGCAAACGAATTAGTAACCGTTTTCAGTCAACGTATTGCAGATATATTAAGGCAAGCAATTAGTGAAAAAGGTAAAGCCAGCTTAGTGGTTAGCGGTGGTAGTACACCTTTGCCTTTATTCAAAGCTTTGTCTGAGCGCGCAGTTGACTGGTCAAAGGTTACAATCACTTTGGCTGACGAACGCTGGGTAGATTCAACTGATGCTGCAAGTAACGAAAAGATGGTAAGACAAAACCTGTTACAAGATAAAGCGGCTGTTGCTAATTTTATTCCCCTAAAAACCGAGCATGCAAATGCTGAAGATGCAGTGGAACCATTAACCGCTACTTTTAAAAAAGTAGGTTTGCCATTCGACGTTGTTATTTTAGGTATGGGAGAGGACGGACATACTGCCTCGTTGTTCCCATGTTCGCCGCAAATAGAAGCGGGTATTGATGTTAATTTACCAGCGATGCTGATAGCAACCCAACCAACTACCGCACCCCATCAGCGCATGTCATTTACATTACGTGCTTTAGTTAGTAGCGCTCACGTATTTTTGCACCTCACTGGTCAGAAAAAGCGAGATGTATTAAATCATGCATTAGAAAATTCAACTGACTTGGAAAAGCCAATAAAGGCTGTTTGCGATAAGACCACAGTAGAATTGATGTGGGCCCCATAGGAGAAAAGTATGAATTCAATTATCCAGGAAGTAACGCAACGTATTATTGAGCGCAGTAAAAATACACGCCAGGCGTATTTAAATAAAATTGACAAAGCCCGCAAACAGGGGCCGTTGAGAGGTTCGTTGTCTTGCGGTAATTTAGCGCATGGCTTTGCTGCTTGTGGAAAAGAAGAAAAATCTGATTTACGCAGTATGGTAAAAGCCAATGTGGCGATTATTTCATCATACAATGATATGTTGTCAGCGCATCAGCCATACAACGATTACCCTCAAAAAATTAAGCAGGCAATTAGGGATGTAGGCAGTGTTGCACAATTCGCGGGCGGCGTTCCAGCGATGTGTGACGGTGTTACTCAGGGCACTCCTGGCATGGAATTAAGTTTGATGAGCCGTGATAATATTGCGATGGGCGCAGCCATTGCTTTGTCGCACAATATGTTCGACGCCACCATTATGATGGGCATTTGTGACAAGATAGTGCCAGGTCTATTGCTAGGTGGTTTGACTTTCGGTCATTTACCAACGGTATTTGTGCCAGCAGGTCCGATGCCATCCGGTTTGCCAAACAAAGAAAAAGCCCGCATTCGTCAAGCTTATGCAGAAGGCAAAGTGGGTCGTGATGAACTGCTTGAAGCCGAATCTCAATCATATCATTCTGCGGGTACTTGCACGTTTTATGGTACGGCAAACAGTAACCAGATGGTGGTTGAAGTTATGGGACTGCATTTGCCTGGGGCTTCATTTGTTAATCCGGGTACGCCACTGCGCGAAGCCCTTACAAAAGCAGCTTCTGTGCAGGCAACTCGTATCACTGATTTAGGTGAGAACTATATGCCAATTGGGCATATAGTTGATGCCAAGGCAATGGTCAATGGTATGGTTGCATTGTTAGCAACTGGGGGTTCTACCAATCATACGATGCACTTAGTTGCAGTTGCGCGCGCCGCTGGCTTGATTGTGAATTGGGACGAT
>JBLHOI010000192.1:0-4858 GCA_047621375.1 Glaciecola sp. | reverse complement strand
CAAAGCTACTGATTATTTTGCCAATAGTCGGTAGCTTATTTTGTTCTCCGAAACACAGTATGTCAGCCTTTCGCAATTTATAAAGCCATCTTCACTTAATAAAAAAATGGCAATACCCGACTTATTTTTAATAAGTCCAGCGAAATAGATATGAATACTCATCCCTTTTATAAATACTCATCCCTTTAATGTTAAAGAATTGTTGTTAGATTGCGCAATGAGGGTAATATAAACAGCTCGATATATAACCGCTGACTATTTCAGCAAAGTGAATAAATTGCCAACACTAAAATAAGCTTCAAAAGAGCCGATATAACAAGTATCGACGCATACAAGAGAAAATACAGATGTTCGCACATGGAACAAAAGCATTTATAGCGTATCTTCAAATCGGCGTCCATGCAGACAGAAGCCGAGACGATAATCAGAAATTACTAGCTTCAAATTTATTTGCTTTTATCGGTTACACCATCACATTAACGCTCGCAATTAACGCTACAATTAAAGGAAACGTTGCGCTGTTAACATCACTATTTTTAGCTAGTGTTATCTTTTTCTGCTGTCATCATATCCACCGTTTTCCAAAACTGGGCAATACGATTTCACTCTCTACCCGCGTTATTTTTTTGAATCTGCTGCTATTAATGCTTTATCTAGTCCATTCTGGCGGTGCCTCAAACACGGGTCCTCTTTGGATTTATCTGTTGCCTCCAGTGGCATTCTTTTTTAGTGGTTTACGCAACGGTCTAAAAGAAATTAGCGCATTCACACTACTACTAATTTTCATGTTGTTTTATCCAGATGACATACTGCTAAATACGATATACACGCTCGAGTTTAAAATTCGTCTCATCTACTCGTTCTTGACTGTCAGCATGCTGTTTGGGTTTTACGAATACTCCCGTCAACAGTCCTACAATTATATCCAAGCACTTAGCCAGAATTACGAACAGCAGGCTATGCATGACGATTTAACACACTTACCGAATAGACGGGGCATTAGAGTATATTTAAATCATGAATATAGTCGCTTGCTTCGCTCAAAAGAGCCTTTTTCTATACTTGTCTGTGATATTGACCATTTTAAACAGGTAAATGACAACTACTATCATGACGGCGGTGACTTTGTGCTTACCAGTTTATCCGCATTCTTTACGAAGCAAATCCGACAACAAGATATTGTGGCAAGGTGGGGCGGAGAAGAATTTTTGTTTTTGTTACCCAATACCAATCTAGAAAATGCGGTGATCCTTGCAGAAAAAATTAGAGAGCAAGTACAAGATCATACTATTCACTATAAGGGAAACGCCATAAGAATCAGTATAAGTATCGGTGTAAATGAAGTTACTTCCGACGTTAATATTGACCAAGCTATCAACATAGCCGACCACTCACTTTATCTAGCAAAAAAAGAAGGTCGTAATAAAACTGTTTCGGCTAACACTATAAAAAACAGCAAGTAAACCTGGTCTCTTTTAGCAGACATTGCTCGCGTTAACTGCACCGAATGCCGCGTAGTACAATGTCATGATTAATTCTATCTAAATTGTTAAATTATCCTTTAAACAAAGTTATTTCTAGCATATTATTCTGAGAATTACTTTCTATGGAGAAAAATAATTGTGAATATTGATCGAATTGATAAAGAAATTCTACGAATTATTCAGCAGGACGCGTCGCTCACAACTGCAGAGGTTGCGGAACAAGTTGGATTGACGACAACGCCTTGTTGGCGACGAATTCAGCGTATGCAAGACTCAGGGATCATTGTAAAAAAGGTGACTCTTTTACAACCTGAAAAGCTGAATCTAGGATTGACTGTTTTTGTAAATGTCAAAGTGGCTAGACACGACTCTAGCTGGCTCAAGAAGTTTTCGATACATACCCAAGCCTTTGAAGAAGTTGTTGCTTTTTATCGGCTCAGTGGTGAATACGATTATATGCTTACTGTTCTCGTTTCCGATATGCAGGGCTATGATCATTTTTATAAACGCTTTATTTCAGGTATTGAATTGCGCGAGGTTACATCCAGTTTTGCCATGGAAAAAATCAAAAACCAAACGGCTATTCCACTCAATCATCTATAACATTTTACTTAACCGTATCAATTTTCTTTTTGTGACTAAAATTAGAAAGAACCAATAATAATAATAAGGAACACTATGTTTTTGATTTCAGTTGAACGTACGATCGATAAACCTATCGCAGAAGTTTTTCAGGTGCTCAGTGAGCATGTAAACTATTCACAATTCAAGGGCGTTGATAAATCCAGTCTTATTAGAAATGGAAAAGACACGATTAATGGCCTGGGTGCGGTCAGAGAAATTCAAGCAGCGGGTGCTACCTTGCATGAAGAGATTGTCGCATTTGAGCCTCCTTATCTCCTTGGGTACAAAATAATTTATTCCAAACCGCTCCCTTATGAGCATAAACTTGGCGAAGTCAGGTTAACTGAAGTTGATGGGAAAACTAATGTGCACTGGCGCTCTCAAGGTCATATTAATATTCCATTACTGGGTAATTGGTATTTTGATAAAAAAATACAGCAAGGCGGTGAACGTGCCTTCGGGAGTATTTTAAAGTTTATTGATAATATGCCAACGATATCTTCTCAAGCTGTCTAAAAGGACACTGATTTATGACTGTGTTACATGATTTTTTTGCTAATAAAACCGTCGTGATTACAGGCGCTGCTTCCGGCATAGGTGAAGCACTTGCGACCTTGTTTGCTGATTTAGGATGCAAGGTTGCAATATGCGACGTTGATGAGGCAGCACTATCTGATGTTGCTGTAAAATTAAAATCAGCTCAACCTGACATGATATTGTTTACACATATTCTTGATGTTTCTAGTAAAACCGACTGGGAAACCTTTTTAGCAGGCGTAGCCAGTTATTGCGAAAATATCGATGTAGTGATTAATAACGCAGGAATTGAAGACTCGGCTCAGCCAGTTTGGGCGTCAGACGACGAACTCTTAAAACGGGTTATGGATGTAAATTTTTATGGCATGGTATATGGAAGTAAAGCAGCCCTTCCCTACTTAACTATCCGCCCTTGGGCGGCATTAGTTAACGTGTCTAGTATATTTGGATTGGTGGCACCTCCTAATACGGCTGACTATTGTGCTAGTAAATTTGCTATTCGTGGCTATACCGAGTCATTGCGCGCTGAGCTCGCCCTTGTGCATCCTCAAGTACAGGTGCATTTGGTTCACCCCGGCGGCATTAATACTAACATCACCAGATTAGAGCAAAGCCAAAAATTTAAGGCTCGGTTTTTAACTACCCCACCCGATGCGATAGCCCTGCATATCGCAAACTCTATAAAGCATAATAAAGCACGTATTGTGTTTGGTAACCAAGCAACTAAAACGCATATAGCTTCGCGAATTTTACCCTTGAAGTGGCTGACTAAATTAACGGGAAAGGAAATTGACGGACTCGGTATGGAAGCCGAATACCAAGTAGACCACAATGGCTTTAAAGTGAAAAAGCCGGCTAGTTAACTGTTGATTCGTTTGTGCACTGGTGTGCGATCCAAACCTTATCAAAAATCAAAAAAATCGAGACCTCTATTTATTAGAATGCCCAATTTAAGCTTGTATTAAGACAGAACGAGCAAGCAGCGTTGTCCATATTCATAATACAAGCTGGGAAAGATGTTATGGAGACACAAAATTTACCCGGTCATATATTTGTTAAATCAACTAAGCCATAACTATTTAAGGACAAAGTTGTTAACCTCGATGAAGCTAATTTAATAATAATACTTGAAGCGCACGAATGCGTTGCCTGCGTCTTCAAATTGATTGAAGAAACTAAACCGTTCTTTACCATAAAACACATTTAAACCGCCGGACAATCGCCACTGATCAACAGGGCTGTAATCTGCGCTTAGTTTTAAATAGCCATCTTCATCACTAGTGGAATAAAAGTTAAACGCATTTAATGTCAGTGTTTGTTGTAATAATCTGTACATAAGGCGTTGAGTAAATAAAACTCGACGTTGATTTGGATCGAACTTCGGAGTCAGTGAATTTAGTTTGAGCGCATCAAAATCGCTTATTTGCTCCAAATATAATTGCGCACTGGCAGTGAGATTTTTCACTAACTCCTGTTCATATCCTATCAACCAGCGGCTTTGACTATTAGGCACTAAAGGATTGCTGCCTTGCTCGTCACCCCTTGAATCATAGTATGCCATTTCGACATTTAATAATCCGTCGGCAAAGGGCGTGATCGCGCTAGCACCATAGACCCTTAACTTGGAGAAATAAGGTTCGCCAAATTCGGTAAAACTAGCAGGCGATTTATGCGCGCCAATATAAGCATAGCCAGCATATTCGGTTGAACCTATGGTTTTATAAATACGCAATGCATATTCTGGTGAACTGGGTTTATTGGGTGATTTCACATTAAAACCAGGTGCTACATTGGCTCCTGCGAAGGGAGAGAAAAACGAAAAGTAGTCACCATTGATATAATTGTCTGGGGTAAACTTTGGAGTGATGACAACATCGACATTAGCCCAATCGAAAAAACCCGATACTTTTGCTGATAACGAGGGTGCCTTTAAATAATCATCATCTCTTCCGGCAAAAAATGACTGAAAGTCTTTCGGAAATAAGTCATTCAAAAATACGTAATCACCCGTACCCCAAGTAAGTATCTGTTGGCCAACTTTGACATCAAGTTTCTTACCCCAGTCACCCAGCTCAACTATCGCATTGACGCTTCCCTGCCAAGCAAACTCTCTGATCTGGAGTTTAGTTTGGTCAAGCACGCCGTCGTAATAAACGTCAGCTGTAAATTTAATTCGAGAAGCGTCAAAGTCTTGGTCCCATTGCAACTGAGCT
>JBLHOI010000191.1:0-4861 GCA_047621375.1 Glaciecola sp. | reverse complement strand
TGGCTGCACCAAAACCAGCCATCGCCAATGGCGTTATTGCCGCTTCGGCCCCTCCAGCTAGCATGCCGTCAGCATCGCCATATGCAATTATTCTTGCGGCAATACCGATGTTGTGGACACCTGTAGTACAAGCTGTCACAACATTTAAATTTGGACCTTTCAAACCTTCCATAATCGAAATAAAGCCTGAAATCATATTTGTAATTGTTGATGGAACAAAGAATGGAGATACTCTTCTAGGGCCGCTATTTAAGAGCTTACTGTGGTTTTCTTCGATTAACTCTAAACCGCCAATACCTGAACCAATGGCAACACCAATTCGTTCGGCATCTACTTTTTCGATATCAATCTTAGCATCACGCAAAGCTTGAATGCCCGCAGCAATACCTAATTGAATAAAACGGTCCATTTTTTTTGTTTCTTTTTTCGCAATATAGTCTTCAGGATTAAAATCTTTTACTTCGCCTGCAAATCGAGTTGAAAACGCGGTTGCGTCAAATCGAGTGATGTCAGAAATACCACTTTTACCCGCTAAGATGTTGCTCCAAGTAGTATCAACATCATTACCAAGTGGGGTTAGCATTCCTATACCGGTTACCACTACACGACGTTTGGTCATGATAGTCTCCATACTTGTTTGTAAAACTCAGAAATAAAAAAACGGCCCGTAGAGAGCCGTTTTTCTAAATATTCAATTACGCGTCTTTATTAGCGTTAATGTAATCAATAGCTGATTGAACTGTCGTTATTTTCTCTGCTTCTTCATCAGGGATCTCAGTATCAAATTCCTCTTCTAAAGCCATAACTAGCTCAACAGTGTCTAAAGAGTCTGCACCTAAATCATCCACAAAAGAGGCTTCAGATTTCACGTCTTCTTCTTTTACACCCAATTGTTCAATAATGATTTTTCTTACGCGTTCTTCAATGTTCGTCATAATTTCATGTTCCCTTTACGTGCCTTATAAAAATTTGGATGGTAGTTTATTTGGCTACCTAGCTGCTTGCAAGACATTCCCGCAATAATCTATGTGGTCGAACCACAATTTTACTACAGACCCAGCCTCTAAAACAGTTTCTTTTTTCGCTATTTTACTTATATTTGCAATTAAAACAATAATTAAGCCACTATGCCATGTACATCCCACCATTTACATGGATTGTTTCGCCCGTGATATAGCCAGCCTCATCACTGACCAAAAATCCAACTGTTGCAGCAATTTCTTTTGGCAAGCCCAAGCGATTTGCTGGAATGTCTTTAAATATCGCTTCTTTTTGGTCGTCTGTTAAGTTCTTCGTCATGTCTGTATCAATAAAACCTGGTGACACAACGTTAACCGTAATACCGCGAGAAGCTATTTCTCTCGCCATCGATTTACTGAACCCTATCACTGCGGCTTTAGCAGCTGCATAGTTAGCTTGACCCGCATTACCGGTTGAACCAACGACCGAACCAATATTAACGATCCTACCATGTCTTTTTTTCATCATGCCACGCAAGACCGCTTTTGATAGTTTAAATACTGATGTTAAATTGGTTTGAATAATATCGTTCCATTCGTCTTCTTTCATGCGCATCAATAAGTTATCGCGCGTAATACCTGCGTTATTAACAAGAATATCGATAGCACCAAAGTCTTCGCTGATTTTGGATAACAAGTCAGTCATCGATGCGTTATCAGTCACATTAAGTAGCATACCAGTTCCATTTTCAGACAAATATTCTGAAATTGCGGCAGCCCCATTGTCACTGGTTGCTGTCCCAATAACAGTCGCCCCCATTGTAACTAAATGCTCCGCAATTGCTTTTCCTATGCCCCTACTTGCACCCGTTACTAAGGCTATTTTTCCATTTAAACTAGACATTATTTACTTTTCCACTGAAACGTTATAAGTCGCTTGGTTGACTAAAAGAAGACAACACTAAGCTTTTATTAATTCTTTTATTTAGACCGGTGAGAACCTTACCAGGGCCAACCTCAATAATATCGGTTACTCCCTGGTCACTCAAATATAAAACTGATTCTGTCCATCGAACAGGCAAGTAAAGCTGCCGTAAAAGCGCATTTTTAATCTTATCTGGATCATGCTCTATATTAACGTCAACGTTATTCACTACTTTTATCACTGGTTTATTGAATGTAATATCAGTGAGTAGCTCTGCGAGTTTTTCTGCGGCAGGAGTCATTAGCTCGCAATGAGATGGCACACTGACCGCAAGTGGAAGGGCTCTTTTAGCTCCAGCCTCTTTACACAAGGAGCTTGCTTTGGCAACTGCATCGGATTGACCCGCAATAACGACTTGGCCAGGAGAATTAAAGTTTACAGCAGAGACAATTTGCCCCGTTTGCTCCGCAACCTGAGCGCAAATTTCAATAATACGATTGTCGGCTAAACCAATAATGGCGTACATAGCACCACTTATTCCGCTCACGGCTTGTTGCATAAATTCACCACGAGCACGCACAAGCTTCACGGCGTCGGGTAATGATAGAACGCCTGCACATGTCAATGCTGAATATTCTCCCAAACTATGCCCAGCTAAAAACGCGGGTGAAATGTCACTTTCAGAACTAAGCACTCTATAGGCAGCAACACTAGCAGTTAACAATGCTGGCTGTGTAATGTGGGTTTGATTCAGTTGCGTTGCGTCGTCGCCTTGAGTAACGTTCCACAAATCGTAACCCAATGCTGCTGATGCTTCGTTGAACGTGTTTGTCACTAAAGAAAACTGTGCAGCTAACTCTTTTAGCATTCCAACACTTTGTGAACCCTGTCCCGGGAATACACATGCTGTTTTACTCATTTGACCATCCTACATATCATATTTTTTAATTAACCGTGGATCAATTATCTATACGGTTAGCGCAAATTCAATGTTACTTATTCAATAGCCGATAAAAGCTAGTGCCAATTAAAGCAGTCAATTTAAGCCACCAACTCATTGATTCTCATTTTTACTCTAATACTTAACCAGCGCTGAAGCCCATGCGAAACCGCCACCGAAAGCTTCGAGTAGCAAGTATTGTCCCCGTTTTATACGACCATCTCTTATTGCAGTATCCAGTGCTGTGGGAACTGTAGCCGCCGATGTATTGCCATATTTCTCAAGCGTCATGACAACTTGATCAAGCGACATATCTAATTTCTTCGCAGTCGCTTTAATAATTCTAAAATTAGCTTGATGCGGTACCAACCAATCAATGTCTGATTTTTTAAGATTATTGGCTTCGAGTGTCTCAATTACGACTTGACTCAGCTTTCTTACCGCAACCTTAAACACTTCATTACCCTTCATTTCGCCCCAATTTTCATGCACCGATTGTTCATCACCGCGCGTTGGGTTGCCAATTCGCAACAAATCACCGTGTGAGCCTGCAGCATTTATGTGAGTAGAGAGTATCCCTGGTTCTTCACTAGCTTCTATAATGGTAGCACCTGCACCATCACCAAACAAAATCACCATAGACCGGTCTGCTGGATCAATAAGACGACTCAAGCAATCTGTGCCGATAACTAAAATTCGTTTTGCCATTCCACTTTTTATATATTGGTCAGCAACGCTCAATGCATAACAATACCCCGCGCAGGCTGCTGCAATATCAAAAGCTGGAATATTGTCTATTTCAAGAATTTTTTGAATCTCGCAGGCTGTACTAGGGAGTGCGTAACGGCCACTAGTCGTTGCACAAACGATCATATCAAGATCACTCGCTTTAATTCCTGCTGCTTCTAACGCCTTTATTGAAGCTTCTGCACCCATTGTCGCCGCAGTTTCGTGCTCGCCAATTATCCTTCGTTCTTTTATCCCCGTACGATCTATAATCCACTCATCAGAAGTATCAACCATTTTTTCCAAATCTGCGTTTGAACGCACATCCGTCGGATAATAACTACCCGTTCCTATAAATCGTGAATACATCGATTAATGCTCCATCAAGACTGATTCTATTTTTGTTTTTATTTTTTCTGGAACCGCGTTTTCCGCCTCGTCGTAAGCTTGCTTTATTGCGTAGTAACAAGCTTCAGCCGAAGCGTTTCCGTGGCTTTTGACAACGATCCCGTGCAATCCTATCAGACTGGCGCCGTTATACTGGTCGGGGTTGATGCGTTGATAGAGTTTTTTTAACATTGGCAACGCTAATATGCTTAATAATCGTGCAAAAAATGTTTCTGTCGTTGCTAGTTTTATTTCATTGATAACTAGTTTCGCAATACCTTCGCTCGATTTTAGTGCAATATTGCCGGTAAAACCGTCGGTAACGACGACATCAGCGTCACCAGAAAAAATTTGGTCACCTTCGACATAGCCAATATAGTTGACGCTAGGACAGTCACGTAGCAACTGGTCTGCATGCTTTACCAGCGTATTTCCTTTTATGTCTTCTTGACCCACATTTAGAAGAGCGACCTTAGGTTTCTGTATCTGCGAACATTGTTCCGCTAGAACAGAACCCATTACTGCGTATTGAAATAATCCTTCTGCATCACAGTTAACCGATGCACCAAGATCGAGAAGAAGTACTTTTTTGCCTTGCCCTTTAGGTAACCATGAAATAAGTGCTGGTCGTGATATCCCTGGTAAAGTTTTGAGAACATAATAAGCTATTGCCATTAACGCCCCCGTATTGCCAGAACTAACACATGCTTGGACATCACCCTCTTTAACTAAATCAATGGCTTTGCGCATTGATGAACGTTTTTTTTTGCGCAGTGCTGTGGTTGGTTTGTCGGTCATAGTTACAACTTCGTCACAGTCAATAAAATCAACGCGAGAGCGAGTTTTGAAATCGAGGCTATTTTCAAAATGAATATAAGAAGGAGAATTGCCGCAAATAGTGAGGTGTAATTTAGGAAGTTGCTG
>JBLHOI010000190.1:0-4871 GCA_047621375.1 Glaciecola sp. | reverse complement strand
GCTGCGTAATTATACTGACAGGTTAACATGCTATGAATTGCAGTAGATTCCTAGCATACAATTAGATGATTCTAGTGTAATGAAGATATTTTTGTCGTTTTACATACAAAAAAAGCCGCCAATCGCTAAGGATAGACGGCTTTTAAAAGTGTTTTACTGTTTAGTATTCAAACATCGCTGATATTGATTCTTCGTTACTAATACGTCGAATCGTCTCTGCCAACATCTCGGAAAGCGACAATTGTTTTACTTTTTTTAGAGCTCGTATTTCGGCGCGAAGCGGAATACTGTCGGTAACTATAATTTCATCAATCACTGAATCTCTTAAATTTTCTACAGCATTGCCTGAAAATATTGCATGTGTCGCATATGCAAATACTCGAGCAGCACCATGTTCTTTAAGTGCTTCAGCAGCTTTCGCCAAGGTCCCACCCGTATCAATCATGTCATCGACAATAATACAATCTCTGCCTTTTACATCACCAATAATGTTCATTACCTGAGCAACGTTCGCTTTAGGGCGACGTTTATCGATAATCGCCAAATCCACATCATTTAACAATTTTGCAGTTGCTCTCGCTCTTACTACACCGCCAATATCTGGTGAAACAACAATAGGTCGAACAAAATCACGTTGGAACATATCATCAAGTAATATTGGCGTACCAAACGCATTATCTACAGGAACATCGAAGAAACCTTGAATTTGTTCTGCGTGTAAATCAACGGTTAAAACGCGGTCTACACCTACGTTAGATAGGAAGTCAGCAACAACTTTCGCTGTAATGGGAACTCTCGCTGAACGAACTCGTCTGTCTTGACGTGCATAACCAAAGTAAGGCATGACGGCAGTGATCCGGCCGGCGGAAGCGCGACGGAATGCATCAATCATGACGATTAATTCCATTAAGTTGTCATTGGTTGGCGCGCAAGTAGATTGAATAATAAAAACATCGGAACCACGCACGTTTTCATGGATTTCTACACAAATTTCACCATCACTAAAGCGACCAACACTGGCATTTCCTAACTTAGTGTATAAACGTTCGGCGACTTTCTGGGCGAGTTCAGGTACAGCATTTCCTGCAAAAAGCTTCATATCAGGCACAAGATAATCCTCAGTGCGTTGTTTAGGTGGTGGCTGGGGTAGCAGGACTTGAACCTACGATCGCGGGATCAAAACCCGCTGCCTTACCAACTTGGCTATACCCCAATAATATTTTAACTTGTCAGCAACTGGATGTTCGCTATTTTAGAGACCGAGGGCGATGTGTAAACCAGAACGGTTAACGCCTTTAGCAACAAAACCAGCATAACAATCGGGCAACAAATGGAGAACCTTGTCAGCGTTTTCTTTCGCATCGAAAACGGCGAACGCACTTGCACCTGTTCCAGTCATCCTAGACGGAGCGTAGTGTAACAACCACTGTAATAAATTTGCAACATCCTTATGCATTTTCTCGACTAAAGTTTGACAATCATTGTGGGTTTTTTCAAAACAGTATGTTTTAAACTCGATCTTAGGCGTGTTTCGAGGTAAATCAACAGCATTAAATATTGCTTTTGTGGATATAGACACATTGGGTGTAGCCACTAAATACCACTTTTCAGGTGTAATCGTTGGCAATAATATTTCTCCAACACCCTCAGCAAATGCGGTGTTGCCATGCACAAAAATCGGTACGTCAGCGCCAAGGGTTAAGCCTATTTTGGCTAAGGATTCAATATCTAGGTTGCAGTGCCATAATTTATTTAATACCACTAAAACCGTCGCAGCGTTTGAAGATCCGCCGCCAATGCCGCCGCCCATGGGTAAACGTTTGTTGATATGAAGTGTACAACCGGTTCCCAAAGGAGCATGAACTTTTAATGCAATTGCCGCACGATAAACAAGATTTTCATGTTCAGGAACCCCAGGCAACTGATCTGCTATCTTAACGTCATTATTACTCGTGACTTCAAATCCAATATCATCGCCTTTATCTAGCAATTGAAAAAGACTCTGCAACTGATGATACCCATTTTCATAGCGACCAGTAATGTGCAAAAACAAGTTAAGTTTTGCAGGACTCGGGTACCAAGTTATTTTCTTTGCCACTGATTGACCTTAAATTTTATATGGGTTTGCTTTAATGGATTGTTAACGTCAACTAGGAACGGAAGCCAAACACCTTGCACATATGCGTATTGACTGTAGGTAATTTCCCATCCTGTGCAACTTGCACAAATGGGCTGGATAACATGGGGGAGGCCTTGGTCGTTCAGTGCCACTTTATCTTGTGAATTGACCGACCCTTTAATCCACTGTGGCAAGTTATCAAGTGGAAGTATCCAACCCGCAGTTCGGTATACCAGTGCTTCAGTTGACTCATCCTCGTAAGCTTCGCCATCGGCTTCTAGCCGAGCAGTTTCGCCATCATCTGTCAGTTTAAGTATTGATACGCCCAGCACATTGCTTAACCTAAAATCGACGACTTGGTTTGCTTGTTGCCAATTTAAGTATGCACTTTTACGCTCACTGGGTGTAATTATCGCAATTTTACCGGTGAGTTCCCAGTGACTCATCAATGTTAGTTTTCCTTGATTAGTCAGTTGCAGGTACTCTGTCGACATATCAATTGTTTCGTTATCATGCAGAGTGTTTAGGTTCTTACACCCGTTAATTAGCAAAATAAGAAGGCAAACACTAGCGGCTTTGTATGATGAAGAGGTAAGCACAAAAACACCTTTGGTAAAGTAACACGATGAAAGACTAGCATTTTTGTTACTTAAATTAAATTAGCTAAGTGACTAAATAATAAAGTTAATCAATGCATAAATGAATTGCTGAATTCATGCGCTTTATTTTCGATGGATTTTTACCGCTGATACTGATAATTACTGGTGTAAAACACCAACTAATGTAATAGAATCGCCGTATAATAGAACAAAATTCAATGCTTATGGGCGTTTCATAATTAATTCTTTAATCTCAATTTCTTTCAATCATATACGCTTTTTCGTACAATGCGTCGAACAATCATTATACGGTAACAATACCTTTTCTAAATGACCATCATTGCGCTCGGGATTAATCACAAGTCTGCACCAGTAAATTTGCGGGAACAAGTCGCTTTTTCGCCGGACAAACTTGCGCATGCTTTACAATCTTGCCCTCAATATACCGGTGCAAAGCAGGTCGTCATTTTATCTACTTGTAATAGAACGGAAGTGTATATAAAGGCCAACCAGGCTGGCGATGGGGACAAGTTACGTCAGTGGCTTGCTGATTTTCATCAAACTGATTCCGAGATTATTCATCAGCATAGTTATTTGAAGCACGGAGATGATGCCATTAGTCATCTGATGCGAGTTGCCTGCGGATTGGATTCGTTAATTATAGGTGAGCCGCAAATTTTAGGTCAAGTAAAGCAAGCATATACTGAATCTAAAAACGCGGGTAAAATAAGTGCGGAGTTTGAAAAGCTATTTCAATCTACCTTTTCTGTTGCAAAAAAAGTGCGCACCGAGACTGAAATTGGTGCTAATGCGGTTTCTGTTGCGTTCGCAGCAGTGCAGTTAGCAAAACAAATATTTTCAAAATTAACACACAGCAACGTATTGTTAATCGGCGCGGGTGAAACCATCGAATTGGTCGCAAAACACCTAGTTGATGCTGAAACAAAGTCTATTACGGTTGCCAATAGGACGCTTTCCAAAGCGAATAAACTCGCAGAGAGTCTCAATGGAACTGCAATTACAATTAGCCAAATACCGGAACATTTAGCGCAAGCTGATATTGTGATTAGCTCGACGGCAAGTTCATTGCCGCTTATTGGCAGAGGTATTGTAGCCACAGCCCTTAAAGTAAGAAAGCACAAACCTATGTTACTGATTGATTTGGCGGTACCCCGAGATATTGAACATGAAGTGGGTGAGCTAGATGACGCTTATTTATACACCGTAGATGACTTGCAGAATATTGTTGAACAAAACGTAGCAAATCGTGAAGTAGCAGCGCAGCAAGCTGAACACATGATTGACAAAATGGTAAGTAGTTATGGGGATTGGCAACAGCACTACCAAAACGTTGATTTAATAAAAAACTATCGTGAAAAAGCGGAACAAACTCGTGATGATGCGCTACAAAGAGCATTAAAGCAGATTGATGATGGCATTTCGCCAGACGAGGCCATGAAAGAATTGGCCTTCAAGTTAACCCAAGCTATGTTACACGGCCCTACAAAAGCTTTGCAACAAGCAAGTAAGCTGCCCGACGATGATAATCTACACTTTTTAGCAAAAGCGCTAGGATTACAAGGGTCAGTCAAAAGAGAAACAGGAAAAGAATGAAACAGTCCGTAGTCCATAAATTAGAATCGTTGGTAGAGCGTTTTGAAGAAGTTCAAGCGCTATTGGGCGATCTTAGTGTGATTGGTAACCAAGATAAATTCCGCAATCTAAGTAAGGAATATTCACAACTAGAAGCTGTTGTAAAACAATTCGGCAGTTATCAAACTGCCCAAAAAGATGTTGAATCTGCACTTGAGATGCTCCAGGAAAGTGATCCTGAAATAAAAGAAATGGCGCAAGAAGAATTAAAAGATAGCAAAGCACGCGTTGAAGAATTAGAAATGAGTTTGCAAATTTTATTGCTGCCCAAAGACCCTAAAGACGACAATAGTTGTTTCTTAGAGATCCGTGCGGGCGCTGGTGGCGATGAAGCTGCAATATTTGCAGGCGATTTATTCCGCATGTACAGCCGTTATGCAGAAACAAAAGGCTGGAAACTTGAACTGATGAGTTCGAACCATGGTGACCATGGTGGCTACAAAGAAATTATAGTTAACGTCAGTGGTGCCGGTGCTTATGGTGTATTGAAATTTGAGTCG
>JBLHOI010000189.1:0-4893 GCA_047621375.1 Glaciecola sp. | reverse complement strand
AGCTCACTCAACGTTTTTATCGCGAAGACAGTAGCCGAAGTAAAAGTGGAAATGGCCTGGGCTTAGCCTTGGTATTGGCAATTGTAAATCTACATCAGGGCACGATTAAGTTTATTGACAACCCTTTAGGGGCTACATCGGGGCTGGGATGCGAGATTACGTTCCCTAAAAGTTAGTAAAATATTGGTAATCAAGGAAAGATATAACAACCATTCATTGACTACCAAATGTTACCGCGCCGTTGTGTGCGCGTGAGGGTATTTTTTAACTTTGCTGGTCCAATGCTTTATTGCTTTTGCATAAAGATTGAAACTTCAGCCATCACAATGCCGAATTTTTTAATATAGGAGCGATTCATCATGGTTTTATCATCAAAAGCGAAAAACCAATCATCGAAATTAACACGATAGGTGGAGTCGCCTACAACTAAATCCATTTCGTACGCAAAGTTGAATGCATTGCCGTGTGGTGTGCCTTTTGCTGGACCCGCTATGTCACCTGCATTGCCAGTGTAAGTTCCGTCTGCATTTTTGGTCATCGTCCACACTCGATTTTTTGGACCGTCGCCAAAACCATACTCAAAGCTTTCATCTAAGATTAAATTACCATCTTTTTTGTAACCATTTATTTGCACAATAAAACGTTGAACAATATCACCATCTCGATCCTGAACAATTCCCCACGCTTTTACTTTGCCATCAAAGAAGTTCTCGATATCGAACTTAGGCTCCATTTGCTCATATTTACTAGCATCCAAGGATACTGAACACGCACCAAGAAGCACGGTTGAAACAACCACTCCCGCTAGCATGCTGACTTTCTTTAAGCTGATTTTCTTTAAAATATTAGAAAAATTCATTTGTACTCCTTATATACTCATCTTGAAAAAGAATTGAGCGATTTTTTGACTTGTTGGCTTACTCCCGTTTGCAGCATTGACTAGCTTATTAGGTATAGTCATTAACATAAAACAAATGGGACGCTTGTATTATAAAAGTCCTAATAGCTGTTTACGCATTTTTGGCTCAGAAGTTTTCTCATCTAGCCATATACCGAAAAAAGATTGAGCAAAGGTTTTATCGTCTATGCTGCCAATCAGGATGCCTTCATGATAGAAATGCGTGTGTTTATTTTCGTCTACGACACCGGTAATATTTTCTCCTTCTTTTATATTTGGAAAAATAGCCCACATTTGTTCATACCATTTGGCCAATAGCACTTCGTCTTTATAACCAATATCTCGCATCTCATCGACAGAGCGACTCGCTATTTCTTTACCATCAAAGTCGCGCAAGTACGTTAGCGACAAAGCAAAGGGCGTGTCGGCATTCCATAAGCCGTCGGTTGCTGATAACTTTGCATCGTAAATGTCCCAAAATATAACGGTGAGTCGAGCTTCACCAACCACTTTTGGGTTTTTGATGTACTTTTGAGTAATCTGCTCAAAGCTTAATGACGCGTTTGATAATCCGGAGCTGGAGACACTATGTTGCGCCTGAATTTCCGTTATTTTCGCATCTACCGTAGTAATGTGCATTCCAGCAGTTAATGACAGCGCAAACAATAGGGGTGATAATATCGATCTTGGTAATCTCATGAGCGCTTCCTCGTTGTCGGTGATTTTACAAATCATATGTATTTAATAAGCTAACACACTACACTACACGAAGAGACCAGTATAAAGGATTAAACTTTGTTAACCTATCCGAGCATCGAGACTATCGAAACGCAGTTTTCAATTCTTGCACCTTCACCTTTACAAAAAGTAGAAACCGACTGGACCAGGTTTTTTGATGCCGATGGCGTTGCGCATCAAATAGAAGTTTGGTGCAAACGAGACGACTTGCTTCACAAGGTAATATCAGGAAATAAGTGGCGTAAGTTAGCCAAGCCTTTGCAGGATTTTCAGCAAAATCCACCAGCGCATATTCTCAGTTTTGGCGGCCCATATTCAAACCATCTGCACGCACTCGGCTATTGCTGTAAGCACTTGAACATTAAGTTTACTGCTGTTATTCGCGGCGCTTACCTAAAAGACCATATACTTAATCGTACATTACAAGATTTGCATAACTGGAATACCAATTTAGTATTTGTAGACAAGCAAACCTACCAAAAAAGAACGGAACAAAATTACTTAGCACAACTGCGTAAAGAGATGGACGCAGTTATTATTATTCCTGAGGGTGGATCGCAACAAAATGCACTTTTTGGTATACAGGCAATGATCGATGAAATAATACAAGCTAATTCCGGCGGTCCTTTCACTAGCATATTACTGCCCGTCGCCAGCGGCGCAACTATGGCTGGCGTTATTGAAAATTGCCCAGCTGAACTCGCCAAACAAATAATCGGTATCGGTTCACTGCAAGGCGAAGGATACCTAGAAAGCCTGGTCAATCAATTCCTCAATAAGGACACACCTTATTTGTCTTGGCATATCAATCACGACTTTCATTTTGGGGGTTATGCAAAAAGCACCATTGAACTTGACACCTTTTGTAAACAATTCAATCAACAACAAGCTAAATTAAACTCATCCGATACGCCTAAACTAGACACACCTCTTCGCATCGAGCCAGTCTATTCAGGAAAATGTTTCTTCGCACTCAAAACACTCATTCAACAAGGTTATTTCGTTCCTAATAGTAAAATATTGGTCATTCACACTGGCGGATTGCAGGGCGCCCGCTAACAAATTTATACACCCTTATAAAAGCGTCGATTTATTCGACTGAACCATTTTACCTTCCTTGCCGTTAAATTAACCATGTGTAGCATTCATATATAGATTGCAAATAAAGGTTTATATAAAATTACAAGATTAAGAAGATTGAGGTCAGCGGCGTGAAGCACAAAATGATTATGAAACAACAAGTTCAATATGCATCTATGATTGATAGAGCGTTGAAATTATGTGAAGTCATGCTATCTCGATCAGAGACTTTGTATCCTTTCGCTGTTTTGTCAATCGACAAGCAGATTGATTGTATCTTTCTCGATGACAGCGACTATCGAAATCAGCATCCCAATGGCGCACATTTCGGTATGATTGAAAAGCTGGAGGGTCAATTGGCAATAGGTAAAGTTCAGGCTACATCGGCAATAGGTATGCTGGTATATGCCGCTACTATTACATCGCCCCAACAAGAAGAGAACGATGCACTCATGTTTAGCATTTGCGACGCCAATGGTGAAAACACGCTAACCCTCTATCCTTATGAGTTTGAGGTGAATTCAATCAAAATTGGTAAACCTTTTACTTGCGATTTTCCGGACTGATCCTATCGTTGTAAACGCTTTTCTATTAAACTTGCCAATTCAAAAATTGCTGTTACGATGCAGCCAAAATATTTAGTAAGGATATCTTATGTCTCGTGTATTAATAATCGGCGCCGGCGGCGTTTCTTCGGTTACCGTTAAAAAGTGTGCTCGATTGCCTGAAATATTTAATGAAATCTACTTAGCTAGTCGCACATTATCAAAATGTGAAGCGCTACAGACAGAGGTCGGTGCGGACCGTTTAAAGGGCGTCTTTACTGTTGATGCGGACAACGCAGACGCTGTTATCGAGTTAATAAATAAAGTAAAACCTGATTTGGTAGTTAACCTGGCCCTACCATATCAAGACTTACCTATTATGGATGCATGTCTAGCCACTAAAACTGACTACCTTGATACTGCAAATTATGAGCCTAAAGACGAAGCCAAATTCGAATATTCTTGGCAATGGGCTTACCAGCAAAAATTTCAAGATGCAGGCATTATGGCCCTTCTTGGTAGCGGATTCGATCCGGGCGTAACCAACGTTTACACAGCCTATGCAGCAAAGCATTATTTTGATGAAATTCATTATTTGGACATTGTTGATTGTAATGGTGGTGATCATGGTCAGGCCTTCGCAACAAACTTTAATCCTGAAATTAATATTCGCGAAATCACTCAGCGTGGGCGTTTTTGGGAAAATGGCGAATGGAAAGAAACTGACCCGTTAACCGTTCGTGAAGATCTTGACTACCAAAATATCGGTGTTAGGGCGTCTTATTTGATGTTCCACGAAGAGTTAGAGTCACTAGTTAAGCACTTTCCTAGTCTAAAGCGTGCGCGTTTTTGGATGACCTTTGGTGACGCTTACTTGAATCACTTAAAAGTGCTTGAAGGTATCGGCATGACCAGCATTCACCCTATCGACTTCCAAGGCCAACAAATAATCCCTCTGGAGTTTTTGAAGGCGGTACTGCCTAACCCGGGATCGCTAGCGGAAGGTTACACAGGAAAAACCTGCATTGGTACTTACATCACAGGTATAAAAGACGGCAAAGAAAAGACCATTTTCATATACAACAATTGTGAACACGCAGTTTGTTATGAAGAAGTGGGCGCGCAAGCTGTTTCCTATACCACGGGTGTTCCTGCAATGATTGGAGCAGCGCTGATGTTGAATAACACATGGAAAAAACCAGGTGTTTGGAACATGGAGCAATTTGACCCAGACCCATTTATGGCAATGTTAAGTGAACATGGCTTACCTTGGCATGTTATCGAATGCGAAAGCAGTCCATTCGCGAAGTAGTGAGATTAGAGTCAATGACAAATAAATTTTTGAGAAACGATATACCTTCTCCTTGTTACGTATGTGACGAGGCAAAGCTTGAGCAAAATTTACAATTAATGCAATACGTTCAAGATAAAGCGGGCGTTGATATTATTTTAGCCCTAAAAGGCTTTTCAATGTGGTCGACCTTTCCCTTAGTGAAGCAATATTTAAAGGGGGCTACCGCTAGCGCCGTTTGGGAAGCAAAACTTGCTAACTACGAAATGGGCGGTGAAGTTCATTGCTATTCCCCTGCTTATAAGCAGAAGGACATCGACCAGCTATTAGATTTAGTGCAC
>JBLHOI010000188.1:0-4914 GCA_047621375.1 Glaciecola sp. | reverse complement strand
GATGAAAATATAGACGTTCTGTAAAAATCGACAAGAGCACATGCCAACGTCACTGAATACACGCCAATTTGTTTGATTTTATTGGTGATTGCAGAAGCGACTTCTCAAGCGGGTATTTTTTTGCATTTTGTTGCATTTTATCAGTATGCGGAGGTATTGCTCATGCCTATGGCTTAGTCACTAAATCAGGTGCAAGCTGGGGACGAAACAGCGGAACTCTAGCTACATGTGCTAGGTTAATTGCATTATCTTTGTGGTATCTGTTCATCGTAGTTGCTCAGTTTGTTTAGTTTACGAATGAATCCGTCTGCAAATTAAAAGGCCATCGTAAATATGATGGCCAAAGGGAGGTTACTGGTGTCTGCTTTTTGATAGAACTTCAAAGCTAGGGAGTTCTTTGTTGTTCTGTCTAAGGCATATGTTTACTAATTACTTATTTTCAATAATTTGACTGCCTATTTCGATCCGTCTTGGCCTTTTCGCTTCAGGGACAACCCTTTCAAGATCGATGTGTAACAGCCCATTCTCTAAATCAGCGGTCAGTACTTTAACATTGTCGCCAAGTTGGAATTTTCGTTCGAAGTTCCTTTCTGAAATACCTTTGTGCAAAAACTTGCGGCTTTCGTCAGGAGTTTGTTCTTTGCTGCCACTGATAACGAGTGTGTTTTCCACAACCTCAATAACAACGTTGTCTTTCGCAAAGCCTGCAACAGCCATCGTAATTCGATATTTATCATCTTCGAGTAATTCGATATTGTACGGTGGATAGGTGTTTTGTTTTTCATTCCTTGCTGCCGCATCAATGATAGATGCTAAGTGGTCTGAACCTATAAATGAACGGTATAGTGGAGATAGATCGATAGTACGCATAGTCATATCCTTTTACTTTTAAGCAATATGTTGAAATTAAGTGCCCCGACAATTCGGCGGCGGTTTTGTGAACCCTTTCGGCGTCCACAATACTTATATGAGAACAGAATTAAGCTTTTCAAGAATAAAATGATATTATTTTTCACTAAAATATTAAAATCTATTTAAATCATATAGTTGGATTTAAAATTTTTAATTTTAATGTGAGGTAGCGACCAATGCAGCGGAGTATAATCGCGTTTATGAACGCTGTGGAGACCAAATTCACAATAAAGCCGTCGCTCTTCTGTGTTTTGGTATTGGATCTTTTACAACAATTGGCGCCGCGGATTATTAACCGCGACGCCTTTTTCGAACCGATTATAATTCGAATTTCTCTGCGATCACTTCTTCTAATACAGCCAGTGGAAGCGATCCACTGCCAATGATGGCGTCATGAAACACACGTATATCGAAATTAACACCTTGTTTCTTTTCAACTTGTGCACGTAGCTCACGAATTTTGAGTTCACCAATTTTGTATGAAAGTGCTTGACCCGGCCATGATATATAGCGGTCAATTTGATCTTCAACGGCTTTATCGGTCAACGCAGTGCGCTCCGCTAAATAGTCAATGGCCTCTTGACGAGTCCAACCAAAGGCATGTATTCCAGTATCTACCACTAATCTTACTGCACGCCACATTTCATAACCTAAACGCCCAAAATCGCTGTATGGGTCTGTATAAAAACCGGCCTCTTTGCCTAATCGTTCCGAGTAAAGTCCCCAACCTTCGGAGAAAGCGCTATGGTTTAGGGTTTTTCTGAATTCGGGTAAGTCTAGCTCCATCGCGATGGCGTTTTGTAAGTGATGACCAGGAACCGCTTCATGCAAACTGAGTGCTTCAAGATTATAAAGGGGTTGTTGAGCTGGAACCGAGTTAAGAAAATAGGTGCCCGGCGTTCGGTTATCTGGCGGCGGCATATAAAATGCGCCACGACTTGCTGAGCCTTTAATTGTGAACGTATTTCTGGGTAAATGACCAAAAAAGAAAGGCAATTTTCCATACATTTTTTGCGTAATAAAAGCAGTTTTTTCTAGTACATCTTGTTCGTTAACTGCGTAAAATTGTTCTGAACTGGCTAAAAACGCCAAAAATTCTGCATAAGTACCGTCAAAGCCAAGTTGTTTTATAATTGCCAGCATTTCTTTTTTAATCCGAGCAACCTCGGACAAGCCCAAGCCATGTATTTTTTGAGCACTGAGGGTAGTTGTTGTATAATATTCGATTGCGTAAGCGTAATACTCTTTCCCACCTTCAACAGAACCTATGCCAGCCTTCTGGCGACAATTTGGCATATATTGTTGAGTGAAAAAGTCCAACATTTCTTGATAAGCCGGAACCACATGAGAATTAATAAGTCGCTTAGCTTGGGTACCGTAATTTTGTTTTTGCTGAGAAGTAAACGTCGTTGGAAAACGCGTGAATGGTTCAAAAAGAGCACTGTTTTCAGCATCATAAACAATGTGTTGTTGGATACTTTGAGCATAGTTTTTGAAGCTGTCACAAGCATGCACAAACCCCATGCTAACGCCTTGTTTCATTAAGTCGATATTCTCACGATTGAATCGTGGATAGTCTTCCAAGCTAATTAAAAAATCATCATAATCTTTGCTATTCAGAAAGGCCATATTAGCCGGTGCTTCGGCGAAATAAGTATGCCAACCGCTTAAAAAATTAATTGGGAAATACTTGTCTTGGTATTGATAATAGGTTTGTTCAAATTCTCTTTCGTATTTGAATAAACGATAACTCATTAAGTTGTCGTCACTGAGCTTTTCACTTTCTATGGTGGACAGTTGTTTGAGAACTTGTGCATTAAAGGCTTTACGTCTTGCAATACCTTGCGCAGAAAAATCAGCTAACTTACCGTTTGGTTTCCAAGCATCAGGATCAGTTCTAAAAAATACATTCTCTTTTTTTGCCATTTGCCAATGTTGGTTGAGCAGCGCACGCAGGTCTTCGTTATCTTCCGCTTTTGCGTTACCGTTGATCAATAACAGAGTGACAACTAAAAATGAGATTGATTGAAATGTCGATTTTCGACCGTTTTTTGTAGTGAAGGCCGAGTCAGTCGTTGGGTTACGCATGCAATTCCTTTAAAGTCTTCATATATTAAAAATAAGCCTAGTATAAAAGTGCTTAAATAAAAAATTAAACTTATTAAAACGAGGTGGTTGAGCCGCGGATCTAAATCAAGCTAAAGTCTTGAGTTATTAGGCATAGTGGCCTGTTGTTCTGCTTTTTATAACACTAAATAAAAGCGTTATAAAGGGGCTGTATTTATTTACGTTGCCCCTTTTAGCACTAGCGCTGGATACAGTGAATGCTTTTATTTGTTGTGACGAGCTTTCAATACTTCAATAGTGTCGTTTAATGAGAGGTTACTGGCTTGCAGCAACACAATTAGGTGATATAGGAGGTCTGCGGATTCATTTTTTAGTTCGTCTAAATCTTGAACTACAGCTGCAAGGGCTGTTTCAACACCTTCTTCGCCCACTTTTTGTGCAATACGCTTAATACCTTTACTGTAGAGCTCAGCTGTATAGCTGGTGGAAGGGTCCGCTTCTTTGCGTTCCGCCAATACTTGCTCTAACTCAGCAAAAAACGTCATCGTTGGCGGCTCACTATTGAACCAGCAAGTATTGGCGCCGGTATGACAAGTAGGACCATTTGGTTTAGCTAGAATTAACAAAGCATCTTGATCACAATCCGCTGAAATATCGACGAGATCGAGGGTGTTGCCAGACGTTTCGCCTTTCATCCATAAACGTTGTTTTGAACGACTGAAAAAAGTGACTTTGCCAGAATCAAGGGTTTTAGCTAACGCTTCTTGATCCATATAACCCTGCATCAAGACACGGCCGGAATGGGAATCCTGTATTACCGCAGGTAATAAATTGTCCATTTTTTCCCAGGCTAATTGCTTCGATGTTTCGTTCGTGATTTTCATTCTACTTCCTATTGAGTCAACACGCATTTTCTGCGCATTTCTATTCCTTGAGTGGATAGCCAAGCTTTTAGTTCAGGTATATCTATAATCGCTTTATGAAAAACGGATGCAGCGAGTGCACCATCAACATCGGCTTGATTATAAACGTCGGCAAAGTGCTGCATTTCACCTGCGCCGCCAGAGGCAATCAGGGGAACGTGACAAACTGCTCTTACAGCAGCGAGTTGGGCAATGTCATAACCGTTGCGAACTCCATCTTGATTCATGCAATTTAAAACAATTTCACCAGCGCCATGCGACTGTACTTCTTTTACCCAGTCGATGGTTTGCCAAGTTGTTTTTTGAGTGCGCGTTTCGTCACCCGTAAATTGATATACTTCATATTGACCTGTTTCTTCATTAAAAAAACTATCAATACCAATGACAACGCACTGTTGACCAAATGTATCATGCAACTCTTTGATTAATCCTGGATTGGAGAGTGCGGGGCTATTGATGGATATTTTATCGGCGCCCATTTCGAGAATTTTACCCGCATCTTTAACTGACTTAATGCCGCCAGCGACGCAAAATGGAATATCAATCACTTGCGCGATTTTAGTCACCCAGCTTTTGTCGACTACGCGTTGATCGCTTGAAGCGGTTATATCATAAAAAACGAGTTCGTCGGCGCCGGCTTCGGCATAACGCTTCGCTAGCGGAACAATATCACCAATAATTTCGTGATTACGAAACTTAACCCCTTTGACCACAACTCCGTCTTTTACGTCGAGGCATGGGATTATGCGTTTAGCTAACATTGCAGTTCACCTGTTTTATGCGTTTGATTGTTTACAGTTGGATATAAGATACGCTTCATATATATTTCTTTTTATAAGATTGAACAGAGGTTCAGGCAGAAAATAGGACTACGTACCTATTTAGGGGACAAAATTGACTCTGCTTTTTATATCCACGGCTAGCTAAATATCAGTTAACTTTAACCAGCCAGTGATGCTTGTCTTCAGCTTTACCCCATTGAATATCATTTAATGCTTGGCGTAATTTCATT